>JAQWRY010000048.1 GCA_029243485.1 Candidatus Binatia bacterium
TGTTTAGTCGCGGACGCGAACTTTTCGGGCCGAGCTGAAATTCCACCGCGACTAAACAAAAATCGCGAGACTAACCAACGTCCCCTCCCTCCCTCAGAGCCAGCCGGAGCCTACCTTCAAGGCTTCGGCGTATTTGCCGGTTGGGTAGGGGGTTACTTCGAGCATGTGGCTGATCTCGGTGCGGCCGGCGGCGTGGAGACCGGTCCTCGCGTCGATGACACGCCAGGACATGGTCGAGCCAAAGAGGGGCTGGGACTCGACCACTACGACGCGGACCTCACCCTCCTCGAAGTCACATTGGGCCTGCACAGCGTGGAGAAGCTGAGTGCTGTTCAGGTGACCATCGCCAAAGTTCCAGCCGATGATCGAACCGCCGAGAACCTCGCCCTCCATCCACTCATACTGCTCGATGTCGTCGACGGCCCTCGGAAGCGCCTCGAGCAACGGGCGGCCCTCGATGTGCAGAAACCGGTGCGCGAGGGACATCGCCAGCCCCATCTCCACCTGCTCCTCGTCGTCCAGCATCTTCTGGAGTTGCTGACGCATCGTCCCGGCGGGCTTCGTGAGCTTGTCGAACTTGTGCATCGCCTCGGGGCGCACCAGCCAGATGTTGTACGCCCAGTTCCCGGCGTAGTAGCGCATCGACAACAGGAACGAGACGTTCGCCGGGAAGAAGTTTCCGAAGCACGGGATCGCGAACGTCCAGAGAGATACGAAGAACGCGAGCAACGGTATCGAACCGATCGGCAGAACGCCGACCTCTGCGTGATAACCGAAGAGGAAGATGCCGCCGTAGATCATCAGGATGTTCCACTCGACGGGCATCCCGCTCGGGTTGTTGGCGCCGATGAAGCTGTGGAACCCGGCCATCAGGACCAGCCCGAAGAGCGTGAGCATCCCGCCGTCACTCGACAGAAGGATGACCGGAATCATGTACTCCACGAACGTACCGGAGTGCGCGATGAACTTCGCGAAGGTCGACGGCCGCAGGTCTCCGATGTAGTCGACGAACAGCTTCTTTTTGAACCACTTCGGCGCGAGCGGCCCGTTGTTCACCATGAACATGATCACGGATGGGAAGTGATGATTCAGCTTCGACGTCGCCGCCCAGAACCAGATCGCACACCAGACGGCCTTCGAAACGGAAACCCAGAGACCGGCGCCCGTCGCGAACGCAAGTCCGACCAGAACTACCCAGTAGTGCTCGGCGCGAGCGGCGAGAAAAACCGTTTTGTCGGTCAGCGCGAAGACGGCGACCAAGATCACGGTCGGCAGGACGAGTTCCGGCGTGACGGCCGGCGCTACGAGGGCACGCAAGAGCGACACCATGAGTGCCGCGAAGAGGAGCACGTCGAACCAGTTCCGCTGGATCCCACCGATGAGGGGAATCCGGTTCGACAAGGGCATCTTCGTGGTCCCCGGCCGAAGGAAGTAGAGAAGCCCACCGATCGGCGGATTGAAGCGCGCATTCATCGGCCCAGACGCACAGCCGAGGCCGATGACCTCATAGAAGAGCGCCCAGATGATCGCCTTCTGAAAGGCGACGTCGGTGAAGACCCACTGCCCGGACCAGAAGCCCGGGTAGTTCTGCGAGAACGAAGCGAAGAAGGCCCATCCGCCCGCGAAGAAGAGGATGTACTTCAGCCAGTACATCACCAGCACGATCGGCGGATTCGGCGCGACCTGCGCGGCCCACATCCGACACACCAACCGAACCTTCTCGGCAAAGGGGGCGGAGAGGATCCGCCTCGGCTCGTAGGGAGGAAGATCTTTGTCGCCGAAAGTCATCTCGCCATGGTTCTTATAAAGTACGCACCGGCCTGGCCAGCGCTGCCCGCGGAGTCCCTCCCGTGCCTCGCGTTCCCTCCAGCGGCGGAGTAGACGTCGGGGCCATGAAGACCGCACGATTCGAGGACATCGCCGACGAGTTCAAACGCCGGGTCGAGCACATCGTCTGGTGCAGCGCGACCACCGTGGACACGCGAGGCCGCCCGAGATCCCGAATCCTGCACCCCGTCTGGGACGGTCCGGTCGGCTGGATCGCAACGGGGCGTCATTCGCTCAAGGGAAAGCACCTGGCGAAGAACCGGTTCCTCTCTCTCAGCTACTGGACGCCCGAGCAGGAGCAGGTGCACGCGGAGTGCGCGACCTCCTGGGAGGAACGAGTCGAAGAGAAGCGGCGCCTCTGGGATTTCTTCAAGGAGCTCCCGGCCCCGGTCGGTTACGATCCGGGCCTCTTCTTCCAGGGCGGCCCGGAGGATCCCGAATGCGGATTTCTGCGCCTGGACCCGTGGCGACTCGAGCTCTGGTCGCTGAACGATCTCATCACGGGAACCGCACCGCAGGTTTGGCGCCCTGCTTCGAGCTAGCGAACCGGCAACGGTTTCCACAGTGAGGAAGCTCGTCCTGCTGTTCGTGCTTTCGCTGCCGCGGCAACGCTCGCCGTGGCGGAGCACCACAGACTTCTGGTCTACGCACTCGCGCTCTCCGGTCCACTGCCGCTACTCGATGCGACCGACGAGGGGCCCGAGGTCCGTTGGTTCGACGACTACTTCACCGTCCAACCGCGCGACGAGCGCACGTTCGCGATCGCCGAGCCTCGCTTCTTCCAGCAGAACATCAACTACCTCATCGTCGGATCCGGCCGGGCGATCCTGTTCGGTGCGGGGCCCGGCATCCGCGACATCCGCCCCGTCGCACAGTCCCTCACGGGCCTCCCGATCACGTTCATCCCGTCCCACTTTCACTAAGATCACACGGGCAACGAGGTGACGTTCGAAGATGTAGCCGTCGTCGATCTTCCCTAGCTTCGCGAACGCGCACCGGACGGTCACCTCGAGCTCACGTTCGACGAATACCTCGGCGTCGCGGAGGGCATCGATGCCCCGACGCTCGAAATCGACGAGTGGTTCCAGGACTGGTCGGGCTCAGGCCACTAGCCCTGCGTGCGGTACCAAATCGGCGAGCTCCAGGCGCGCTCCTGGATCTCCTTGGGGTACGTCGGATCACAGCAGCCCTCGCCCGAGTCCGGGATCGTCGACGGGTCGTCGCAATCCACACCCTGCGCGTTGCAGATGAAGGTGCTCCACCGACACGTCGGCACCTCGAGCACGCGCGCGTAGTAGTAGGAGGGCGCCTTCGCGTCGAAGTCGGGATCGGCCCACACGGTACACAGCGAGTCGGACCCGCCACCGGAGATCTCACACGAGGAGGTGTCGACCGTGCCTACGCCCGCCTTGCCGGCGACGTCGTAGACCTGCTCGCGAATCTCGTCCCCATCGAGCCAACCCTTCACGATCTGAATTCGCTCGAGCGGCGCACTCGGCGAAACTTCCGTACCGGCGTCGCGCAACGCTTGAACGACAAAACGTGGCGCGCCGCCTGCCTCCGCCGGCGTCGCGAGATCGCTCCCCATCGGCACGCCACCAGCGTACCCGATCGTCGCGAGATCCCCGTCACAGACGTCGGCCGGGAAATCCCAACCGCCAAAGAAGCGAACCGTGATCCGAGGACCACTCGTCGCGTAGGCTTCCCGACGACGCATCGCCTCGAACAGCGAGTCCCGCGAGTTCTCTTCCGCCCACAAGACGGCCAGGCCACCCGGGTTGTATTGAATGTTGTCGGGAAGCCCAACCGGCTTTCCATCCGCGCGCACCACGCCGGCGCCACCGTGTCCCTGATGGGTATTCTCCGCGACCGCGCCCGGCGTCCCCAGGTGCGTGTCGGTGCTCCCGATGAGTCCGAACTTGAACGGGTTCGCGCCGAGCTTCTTCTCAAGCAGCAAACCCTGGCCGAGACCCGTCCGAACGAAGTTGGTCTCGGTCGGTGTGAAGACCTGCGTCGGATCGAACGCACCACCGAAGCGATCGTACGGTAGCTTCTCGTATCCGCACTGTTCGTCGTTTGTGCCGATGCCGGTCTGACACTCGGACTCACCCTTGTGCTGCATGATCTCGACGATGGGCTCGTACACCCCACGCTTCTCCGCGTACTCCCGACCGAAGTCCGGGCGATCGCGCTCGTGCTCGAGGAACATCAGGCCGCCGCTGATGTTCGAGTTGTGCGGGATCGCGAGAACCTCGCACCCTTCCACACCTTCGACGCACACCTCGTCCAACTGCTGCCACATGTCGCTCGGGTACGGCGCCTCGATGAAGCCCACCGGCAGATCCGGAACGTTGTCATTCCGGAAGATGACGTTGCGATGCAGATTCCGCGTACCCGGGGCGCCGGTCCATTCGTAGGCGACGAACGTCGTGAAGGAGCATGCCGACGTCCGGTCATAGGCCTCCTCCGCCGCCTGTTGGATCTCCTTCCAGGGCCCCCGTGAAGCGTCGAGGCACGTCGCGGCACCCTCCCCACAAAAGTTGAAGCGCGTCGGCGCGCCCACCCCGAGAATGTCGCCACCGAAAAGGATGAACCCCAGACGAGGCCACTTCCGATAGATCGTGCAGACGAGCGAGTCGTAGCCTTCCATCCCCGGCGTCTGGCAGATCTGCACCTCGCCGAGGAACTCGGCGTGGTCGGTCACGGCCGTGAAATCCAGCGGTCGGTCGATCTGCGACGAGCGCATCGCCTCCCCATTCGCGTCGTACGGCTGCAGGCCTACGCGCTCGCCCCTCGCGAAGCGATACGCATCCCCAGGGCGGTTTCGGGTGTCTTGGGCAGCCGCATCGAACGAAAGCGCAGTATGAACGTGCAGGTCACCGAAGAAAGGACGACGATTCGCATCGTAATCGGCGCACGCTTCACGCTGCTCGGTGCGTCGAATCGGCGCGGCATCCGCGACGGCCTGTAGACCGACGAGGACCGCGAGCACGACGAGTGCGGAACTCCAACAAACTCGATTCATCACAATTCGCCCTTAGTAGACGCCGAGCAGGTTCACCGGGGCGCCCCGTGCGATGACCGGCGTCTGATAAACCTGGAAGAGAGACACGACGACGAGCGCGACGACCACAAGCGCGACCCCCGCCACCGGAACGCGCCCGCCGCCGACGCGAGCCAGCAACCCCGCGATCACTCGAGAGACCCCGTAAAGCACGGCCAGCCAGACCAAACCCTGGACGGCGAAACCGAGGAAAGCGAGCTGCGCCCCGGGTCCACCTTCCGCGAGCCACACGGGGATCAGGTAGGCAGTGATTTGAAGGAGAGCGAAGGTCGGAACCCTCCCGCCACCGAGGAACCACATGGGAATCGGCAGAGTGAAGAGGAGTACCACCCAGAGAATGCGGCGCGACGCGATCGTGGACATCGGCGGCGTATATCCGGTTCGCGAGTTGGCCGCGAATGGGCGGTTGGGACAAGATTCGCGGTGCGATCTACGGGGGCCCGGAGTGATCGCAGTCGACACGAACCTTCTCGTGTACGCCCATCACCCGGACAGCCCGTTTCACGACGAAGCACGGGGGTGCATCCGAGGCCTGGCGGAGAACCGAGCCCCGTGGGTGATCCCGTCGCCGTACATTCACAAGTTCATCGCCGTCGTCACGCACCCGCGCATCTTCTCGCCGCTCTCTGCCAGGCACATGGCGTCCGCGAACTGTGGACCGCCGAGCGGGACTTCGGGCGCTTCCCGGGGCTCGTCGCGCGCAACCCGCTCGGCCAGGACACCATGCACGAACGAAACTCCGGCTACAGGCGCCGCCCAAAGGGCGGTGCCCCCCGAAGACGAGCCGTCCGAGCCTGACCACAGAGCGGCGAACGCCGACGCCCCTAGAGAGCAGCCGCCTCGTCCGCCCCTGCGAGCGCTCGCTTCACGTCCGCAACGGTCTTCCCATTCCCGTCCGGCGCCCAGCCCGGCGGCCGGAAGAGATAGCCCAAGCGCTCACGCCAACTCCGCGCGCCGCGGACGTCCCGCCAGAGCAGTCGAAACTCGCCGAAGTGCAGATCGACAAATCCGCCCGTATCGACGTCCCGTGTGATCCCGTACTGAACCGGATCGTCATCGCGCAACGGCTGCAGAGTGCCGAGCAGCCAATCCCACAACAACGTGATCGAGTTGTAGTTGGTGTCCATGTAGCGAGCGTTGCGGCCGTGATGAACGCGATGATGCGCCGGCGTTTGCAGGAAGCGCTCGAGCACGCCATAGCGCCCCCTCCGCACCACGTCGTCACTGATGTGCAGAAAGCTCCCGTACACGACGTCCACGAGATTGATCGCGACGCACATGAGCGGCGGCACGCCGCAAAGCGCGGGGAAAAACCCCATGAAGACCGGAAAGTAGAAAATCGTCTCTGCGAAGTGATGATTCGCGCCGACCAACATGTGCATCGACCGAGGCGCGTGGTGAGGCGAGTGCATACACCACAGAAACCGCACCTTGTGCGCACCCCAATGCTGGACCCAGTACCAGAACTCGTAGACGACCCAACCGAAGATCCACCACGGCCACGTGAACCCACCCTCGATCGGGCTGAGCGCCGCGCCGCCCTCGGCCAATAGTAAAATACCAAGGGTGATCCCGACACCACCGAGCACGCCGCCGACCACCCCGCCGCTCAGAACCCCCAGGCCGCACGCGCGCGCTTCGCGTAACTTCAGGTCCCGGTTCCGGAAGTGCACCAGAAGGAGTTCCAACGGCAGGTATAGGAACGTCGCGCCCAGTGCGACCGGCGCGACCTGCGCGATGGTTTGGTTCAGAGATTCGGCATTCATCATCGGAGTCCCGCAGTTTTCCGAGCGCCACGCTTCCAGTTCCTCAGGATACTAGCCGAGGCCAGAATCCTCGAACAGAAACCCCTGCTTCGTCATCGTCAGGCGGTGACGCGGACCAGCCACCGACGCATCGAGCGTGGCGTAACCGGCGTCCCCGTCCCACATCACGGCCATCCCGCCGTCAGCCTTCGCGATCTGGGTGACGTAGTGACGTGGGCCGCCCGCGGGCACGAGCCCGCGGAGTGCGGCGTCGACGCTCTCGTGCTCGGCGAGGTAGTGAAGTGTCACGTACGTCGGCGGCACGAGCTGGATCTCTTGCGCACGGTGCTTCGCGAGCGCGTCGGAGGGCCGCATCCACTGGCTGTCGGTGATTTCGCCGTCGTCGATGGCAACTTCCGCGTCGGGAGCCCGCGCTGCGAAGAACCACGTACTGTAGCGTCGGATCTCCACGGGCGGCGGCGTCCAGTGCGAGAACCACACCAGAGTCTCTGAGGCGACGGAGAGGTCCGCCTCTTCGGCGGCCTCACGCACCGCCGCAACGCGCGCACGCTCCTCGTCCGACTTCCCGGGAGCGTCGTCATCGTCGACGCGCCCACCCGGGAAGACCCACATTCCTCCGAAGGCGATCTTCGAGTTCTTGCGCAGCATAAGGGTCTCGGGCCCCTTTGCGGTGTCTCGCAGAAGGATGACCGTTGCTGCGGGGACGATGACCGTAGCGTCGCCTTTGCCTCCCGCAATTCGCTCATCGAACTTGTCGCTATCGCCGCTCATGAAAATCTCCCGCTTGGAATGATCGAATAGGTACGAGTTCCCTGCGGATTCCACAATGTTCGATCGGCGCCCGCGGCGCATGGCCCCTCGGGGCGAGCGGTTTGTCGAATTGGAGTGCGGGCGATGGACACGCTGAGTACCTTCCTCGCCGACGCGGCCGATTTCGAGAAGACCTTCGCGGACGGCGATCGGTCGCGCCTGACACCGTACTTCGCGGACGACGCCATCTACCGCGTCGAGTCCAACGTGAGGGGCTGCGAGTTGACCGGGCCCGCCAGCAATTCTCGCGGGGATGAAGAAGGTCCTCGACGGCTCCGATCGTCGTCTGGAGACCCGGATCATCAACGTCACCGGCGGTCCGACCGCCGACGGAGAAGAGAGGACCGTCTCGTGGGCGGTGACGTACACGCACGAAGGCCTGGCGCCATTCTCTCTCTCCGCGGCGAGTCCCTGTCACGCGCGCACGACGGCAAGATCATACTCCTCGTCGATCGCTAAACTCCGGAGATGGACGAAGAGTCAGGCGTGTGGATGCGAGACTCCGTGCTGGGGTTGGACCCGTCGTACGTGCAGCTGCGCCGCAGGCAGAGTGTACGAGAACGAGCTTCGAACCCACGACCTGACAAGCGCACTACAGACTACCGAGAACGTCTTTATTGGCGCAGTTGCCGCGAACCGAATGCTGAAGGCGTCGCCCAGCCCAAGGTCAAAGACCAACTCGGCCGAGGTACGCGAGTCCCTGCACCTCAGGATCGCTGCAAACGGCCACTGGCCGCCCCGGGTCTCGTTGACCTGGCGCCGCGGATCCCTATCGGCGTGTCGTCCAGCTACAAATCGGTCATTCCCCTCCCGGAGGAGTTCCAACGCCCGCTTCGCCGTCATCGGCAACAGGGACTCCGGGTTTTGTGTGTGCATGCGGAGAACTCCTGTCGATCTCGCCCATGCGGCCAACGGGCGATGGTTCGCTCTCCACGCGCTCGACGGAGATGTTGCGGGCCGGCGCGGATTCCTCGAACTCGGCAATGGCCTCGAGGACGTCGTAGGCCACGTGGAACGACCGTGAGCTGTCGATACATACGTGCACCCCGTCCGGCATGTCGGCGAGGGACCGGATGATCGCCCCCTTGTTCAGGAACGTGACGTCTTCCGCCAAATGTATCGAGACAACGCGTCTGCCCGTGGCCGACTGGCTCTCCGAAATGTGCAGGAAATGCGAATTCATGTAGCTGCGCGATAGGATGACGAACACCGAGACAGCCATTCCGAGTCCGATTCCGGTCAGAAGGTCTGTGAACACGATCCCAAGAATCGTGACGATGAACGGGGCGAACTGATCCATACCGCGGTTGAAACGTCCATGAAGAGGGCCGGCTTCGAGAGCTTGTAGCCGACGACGAACAGAATGCTGGCGAGTACCGCGAGCGGCACCAGATTGAGCACCACGGGGAGGGCTCCGACGGCCACCAGAAGGAGCACGCCGTGAAGGATCGCTGAGAGCTTCGTGCGGCCGCCCGATTGTATGTTCGCGGAGCTACGCACGATCACCTGCGTGATCGGAAGGCCGCCGATCAGGCCGGAGATGATGTTGCCGCACCCCTGCGCAACGAGTTCGCGATTGGCGGGAGTCACTCTCCGCTGCGGGTCGAGCTTGTCGGTTGCATCAACGCAGAGCAGGGTCTCGAGGCTCGCAACGCCGGCGATCGTCGCGGCAGTGAGGTAGACCGCCGGATTGGCGATGTGGGTCCAATCCGGCAGAACGAGGATCCTTCCGAAATCGGCCCATTCGGACGCGACGGGAACGCTTACGAGATGGCTCGTGCCGAGGGCGATACCCGGTGCCAGAAGTGACGAGAGAAGCTGGAAACAGATCCCAAAAGCGACGGCGACGAGCGGCCCCGGCAGACTCCGAAGGCTAGGACACCGTCGCGCGAAGCAGGCGCTCTCCCAAAGGAGCAGGATCAGGAGCGCTCCAACGGAAACGAAACGGCACTTGGCTCGAAGTCACCGAGCATGGCTCCGAACGCCGAGATCGTCGTTTCACCATCCGGCTGCGCGAACGCTAGATCTCCCTCTGGATCACTGTCGTGACCAAAGGCGTGGGGAATCTGCTTCAGGATGATGATCACGCCGATTCCCGCCAGCATTCCCTTGATGACCGAAGACGGAATGAAATACGCGACCACGCCGGCTTTGGCGGCGCCCAGTCCGATCTGGATGACTCCGGCCAGCACGACCGCGACTAGGAACCCGGGGAAACCCAGGCTCTGAATTGCCCCGAACACGACCACCGCGAGGCCCGACACACCCAAAGGGGAACCGCTAATGCTACCCACCACGATGCCACCAATGATGCCGGCGATGAGGCCGGAGAAGAGCGGTGCTCCGCTGGCAAGGGCGATACCGAGACAAGGCGGGACGGCGACGAAAAAGACCACGACACTCGCAGGAGCGTCGTGGCGGATCTCACCGAGGACTTTCTTCATCAGATGCTCTCCGGGCGCAGACGAGTTGGAACGTCGTACGTCTGCTTCGAGCGGAAGGCGCTGCCTCTCGGGTGCGGTGGGCGTCGCAAGCCAACAGATTAGGCCGACCTAATTCAGTTTGCGGGCGCGGCCTTCTTCGCGCCGCCACCGCCGGGTAAAGAGGCGAGGTCGATCAGGTCACCGATCGTTCGGTGCTCCTCGATCGGGTGGCGTAGCTGCAAATCTCGATTGATCGAGTACCTGTTGCGTCGCCCCTTGCGACGCCGGGAGATGACGCTCGCGGCTCCCATCTCCGAGAGGAGCCGGTGAACGGCCCGCTCCGTGATGCCGACACGCTCCCCGATGTCCCGCAGGCGCGCCTCGGGGTCTTGGGCCAGTGCGAGCAAGATTGTGCCCGTAGTTCGAGAAGAACGTCCAGTTTTGGGTCGTGGATCGATTCATCGGGGCCCCCGGACGGCGGGCCACAGATGTCCAGAATATAGGCAGGTGCCGCGATTCTAGGCAGCTGGAGCGACGTCGGTCGAACCTGGCCGAAGGATTCGCCCTACCTGTGGGCGCTTGGGGTACCGGCCAGTCGGGCATCGTCTTTGCATTATTGGCACCTGCGAGCCGTCGATGACGACGGAACTCGATCCAAGGGAGACCGGTTAGATGAGTCACGACATTCTACGTGTATGCACCGCGGTGGTGTTCTTGATTGCGGGTGCCCAGACGGCATTCGGCGAGACGCTCGGATCCGAAGGCATGGAGACGGGGGCTACCGAAGTTTCGGGTGCGCAGACCGAGGAAGCCGAGGAAGACTCGCGCTCCCTCGGGAGCGACTACTACGGCTCCGAGCCGATGAAGTTCCTGAGCAACGACGGTGAGGGCTACACCCTGAAGGGCGTCCTCAACGACGAGAGCTGGCTCAACTTCGGTGGTTGGGCGTCTCTGGGCTACACAAGCCGCTCGACGGGGATGTTCAACTCGGATCCCAGCCGCATCAACAACCACCAGAGCTGGTTCTTCCTCGAGAAGGAGGCCGACGGCAGCGAAGGGTTGGATTGGGGCTTCCGGTTCGACGGCATGTACGGCACCGATGCCGGAGACACGCAGTCGTTCGGCAACCGTCCCGGGAACTGGGACTTCGAGAACGGCTTCGACCGGGGCGGCGGGTACGGCTTCGCCATCCCTCAGCTCTACGCGGAGGTAGCGTACGAGGACTTCTCGCTGATCGGCGGCCACTTCTACACGCTGCTGGGCTACGAGGTCGTGACGTCGCCGGACAACTTCTTCTTCAGCCACGCCTTCACGATGTACTTCAGCGAAGCCTTCACGCACACGGGCGCGCTCCTCAACTACTCGGGCCTCGACATGTTCGAGTTCTACGCTGGCTGGACGGCCGGCTGGGACACCGGCTTCGACCAGTTCGGTGGCGGGAGCAGCTTCCTCGGTGGAGCCAGCTTCACGCCGATCGATGAAGTGTCGGTGACCTACATCTTGACGGGGGGCAACCTCGGCGCGATCGGGGACGGCTACTCGCACAGTATCGTCGTGGACACAGCCCCCCTGCCGGGCCTCAACTACGTCCTGCAGAGCGATTACCTCACGACCAACGAGGACGTGCTCGGCTCGGGCAACGCCGGTTACAGCACGATTGGCATCAACCAGTACCTGATGTACTCGATCTTCGACGAACTCGGCGTCGGTGCTCGCGTCGAGTGGTGGAAGCCCAACGGTGTGTCGTACTACGAGGCGACGTTCGGCCTGAACCTCAGGCCGCTCCCGAACCTCATCATCCGCCCGGAAGCCCGTTGGCAGTGGAGCCCCGCCGCCAACGACGATCCCGGGCGCAACGTGGCCGGGCTGCCTGTGGACGAGGGTGCGATCCTCGGAATGGATATGATCTTCACGTTCTGAGAACTCTCTGACTCGGGGCCTTACGACCCCGCTCAGCGCATTCGGTGCTGAACCGCCCCGAGAGGCTTAGCCTCTCGGGGCGTCGTTCGTTTGGGCGGCGGATCCCGCGCTGGCAAAGGCAACTACGATCCCGTAATCCACTGATCTCACTCACTGGCCGGAGTGGCGGAATTGGCAGACGCGCCGGACTCAAAATCCGGTTCGGGCAACCGAGTGTGGGTTCAAGTCCCACCTCCGGCATTCGAAAGAGCGCGTTGGACGTCCGTCCGGCGAGACTGACACGCGGTCGCCTCGGTCACCACGAATCCCCGTCCAGATTCGTTCCGAGTCACGCAGAGCCGCGACCGGCGGCGAGACGAGCCAAAGTCGCGTGCAATCGCCCCAGGTACGAGACCGGCAGGGTCTCGGGGCCGCGCGGAGAAACCTCCGGCCAGCGGATCAGCTCCTCGTGCGGCACCCCCGCGTCGAAACGCGCACACAAATCTTCGGGGTCGAAGTCCACGCCGATCGAGTTGGTCGCGAAGTCCGGTCCGTACAGGAAGGCGTTCAGCTCCTCGGCGGTCGCGAAGTTGTCGACCTGAAGCTCGACATGGTTTCCATCCGGATCGCCGTAGTACATCGACGTCGTACCACCGTGGTTGATGCACCACTCCGGCCGGATGTCGACGGCCGTCAGTCTGCGGTAGGTGTGGATCAGGTCGCCCAGACTCTCATACGAGAACGCCACGTGCTCGACGCATGCCACGAAGCCGGGACGGTCGAGCAAGCCGGGCATGTGCGCGATGGCGACGCGGTGGTGCTCCTCGTCGTAGGTAAGGAAGGTGATCTGCTTCGTGGCGAAGGCAGTTTCAGCTTCGAGCACCGTCTCGTACCACTTCACCATCTCGTCGTAGCGACTCGTTCGCATCACGGCATGCGCGAGCTTCACCGGAGCGATCCGTCCACGCTCTCGCGCGGGCTTGGGTAGTTCGGTTTGTGGGATCACCTCCGAGTCTCCTTCGCGTCAAGAAATGGCCGCTTCGACACACCGATGACCGCGGCTACGGCAGGGCGGCCGACGGGACCTGCTGGTCCGACTCGGCCGGTGGAGGGCCACCCCAGATGACCATGTCGGGACAAAGGTCCGCGCCGCTGGGCCAAGAGAGTGCACCATCGGTCACGCGAACCTCTTGGAAGCGCTGCGGGTCCGCCGCGATCGTCTCGAACACGGGTCCCTGGAGCAGCGCCGAGAGATCACGCTCGATCGTCGTTCCGTCGGTCAACGTGAGCCGCACCCGGCAGCCTTCGAGTGGCTCCACGTCCCTAATGCGAAGAAGCGTCATTGGTTCACCTCTACTCAAGCGGCTGGATGGGCTGCGGCAGCTCACCCGACCGGGCCAGTTCCCAGTCTCGGCGCAGCTCGTCTCGGTGAAGCACCGCCCACTCCAGAACGAGGGCGAGCGCACGCCTAGGCAACTCTCCCCGGAGGACGTCGAGAGTGTCAATGCGGATGAGAGCCTCGTGCTCTTGATAGACCGCGTGGAAGTGCGCGGGCTCATGATCGTTGAAGAACATCCGGATGACGATCCCGAAGAATCGGCTCAACTCAGGCATCTCGAGATGGATCTACCGTCAAAGGTGCACTCGGTGCCAGGGGCGGTGGAAGCCGAACCATTCATGTCAGCACTTTGCGTCAGCACTCGATTTCAGGACTAGTCGCCAATCTCGTAACCCCCTACCGATACTGAAGAATCATCGCACGTCACGACGCACTCGCTCTGCACTCAAAATCCGGTTCGGGCAACCGAGTGTGGGTTCAAGTCCCACCTCCGGCAGTCGGAAACCCGCGTCCCGCGCGGGTTTTGGAGTGCCAACGGGCGTTGAGGGCCCCCGGGGGGCCAGAGAAACCGGTCAACCAAGTGTGGGCCAATTGCCCACAACGGAACTCTCTGAGGAGGTCCTTGGAGAAGGTTCCCAGGACGACACGCAGAGGAAGGTACTTCCTTTGCTCTCCGTTGATCTCGAGGTCTAGATCCCGGCTACCCCTGCGATCCTCGGTCCCGAGGCCAAGGGAAATACCAAGGAAGGCGAGGACGAGTATCGGGTGGATAGGATCGAGATCTCGAACGCCACGTCGATGGGAAGACGGTCGATCGAACCCTTTCTCCTCCATCCGCTGGAGCTACCGAGATCTCTTCCACAGGGCTCGGTATCCCGGCCCTTCCATGCGTCTGTATCGCGCCAAGACGACTCAGGAATCGGAAGGGCCAGCTTTCCGGACACGACGCCCGAGTCCATTCCAAGGTTGCGGCGCGCGCGCCCCACGACCTAGACTCGGGCAGATGCTGCGCGTCCTCCTCCCCATCCCTCTGATCCTCCTCTTGTCTCCCGCGCTGGGGCATGCGGACGACGCGGCGCTCGCGGCGTGCGGAGCGGCAAAGGTCCACGCCATGGCGCGAGCGTGCAGCGACCTGCTCTCGGCCGAGGCACGGTTACTCGCAACGGGAAACGCGGAAGGAAAAGTTCGACGACTCGCGAAGGTGCGTGGCCGAATCGTCGAGACGTGGGCGAAGGCCGAGGCGCAGGCACCGGATTCTCGGTGCGCCACCTTCACCGCGAGCCCTGACGGCGCGGTCGACTTCGTCGATTCTGTGGTGTCGGAGATCCTCTCGTCGGTGCCCGTCGCATCCTGTGGCGCGAAGCTCGGACGCCGCCTGCGCCGACACTGTCGCAACGCGGTCGAGCTGGAAGTGGACGAACTCCTCGCACCGGCGGGCGCGGCCGACGAGCGCACGAAGGTCATCGGAAGAATTCGCACGCTGCTCTCACGGCGGTGGCCGGTCAAGGGCTGCGGGACTGGGCCCGACGCGAACGAGGTTACGCGCGCCTTGTTCCGCCTGGCGGGGGCTGCCGCCGGCCAGGGAACGACGCGGGGCATTCGCGAGCTCGCCGACCAGGTCGGGCTCTCCATAGGCGTCGCAATCGAGCCGGGGGAGGTCGCGACCGATCCGGACTACCAATCGGCGCTTGTTCGTGAGTCCAACTCGCTGACGGCAGAGAACGTGATGAAATGGGGCCCGACGCAGCCCGGACCGACGCAGTTCAGCTTCGCCGGCGCCGACCAGATCATGGCGTTGGCCGACGCGGAGAGGATGCGGGTTCGCGGGCACACCCTCGTGTGGGGGGCGCTCCAGCTCCCGTCATACGTGCAAAACGCATCGACCGCGGCCGAACTGCGCGGCTACATGTCCGACCACATCGCCGGGGTCATCGGCCAATACGCCGGCCGAATCGCGCAGTGGGACGTCGTGAACGAGCCGCTCAGGTCGACGGTCGACCCGGCGACTCCAGACGGGCTGGATGACAACATCTTCACGCAACTCATCGGCCCAGGTTACATAGCCGAGGCGCTTCACCTCGCGCGGGCCGCCGACCCGACCGCCGGGCTCTTCGTGAACGAGAATGGAATCGCGGTTCCGGGCCCCCGTCAAGACCGCTTCTACCAGCTCATCGTCGACCTGCTTGCGGCTGGCGCGCCCCTGGACGGCGTTGGCCTCCAGGCGCACGTGGGCCTGACCCCGCTCTCGGCGTATCCCACCCGAGACGTAGTCGAGACGTCGGTGCGACGCTTCGCGGACCTCGGACTCGACGTCGAGATCACCGAGCTCGACGCGACGGTCCTGTTCCGTCCGCCGGACCTGGCGTTGGCGTTCGCGATCCAGGGGCAGGACTATCGCGCCTACGCGGACGGTTGCTTCGCCGTACCGCGCTGCACCGGAATCACGACCTGGGGCCTGAGTGATCAGTACACGTGGCTCCGGACGTTCTTCGGCTTCGACGACTACCCGCTTCCGTTCGACGACTTCTGGAATCGCAAGCCGGCCTACTTCGGAATGCGCGGCTCGCTTCTCGGACGCCTGCTCGCGGACTCCTGATTCGCACCCTGCGGAACCCCGTCGTGTCCGGAAACCCGATCCTCGCCGTCAGGCGGCCTCGCGATAGTAGTGGTTCAGGACTCCGCCGAGACGCTGGCGATGTAGGACCTGCCCATCATCCGCCGGCGTGTCGTCAGACATGACGATCGAGCTCCCAAGTCCCTGATGGCGTCCTGTCCGGAAACTCGGCCACTTCCATATCTCTGGCCCCCCGGGGGCCAGGCTATGACCCACTGGGACACGCTCAGACACACTAGTCCCCGAGAAAACGTAGTCTTTTCAACCCGAGGTGTGGGTTCAAGTCCCACCTCCGGCAGTCGGAAACCCGCGTCCCGCGCGGGTTTTGGAGTACCAACGGGCGTTGAGGGCCAGCGGGGGGCCAGAGAAACTCTTCAACCGAAGGTGGGACAGTTGCCCACAACGGAGGTTGCTGAGGAGCTCCTTCGAGAACGACACGCAGAGGAAGGTACTTCCTTTCCCTCCGTTGATCTCGAGGGTCAGATCCCGGCTACCCCAGCGATTCAGTTCTCCGAGGCCAAGGGAAATACCAACGAAGGCCAGGACGGGGTATGCTGGGATGAGATCGAGGCCCCCGCTCGGGCTCCGAAGGGTTGGCCGAGTTCGACGCGAGGGAGGACCCATTCCAGACAACCCTGAGGATCGGAACGACCAACTGCGTCGTACTGATCGCACCACAAGTTCATTGCTTTCCGAGCTTGGAGCTCAGCCCGCAATTCTGCGCTACCCAGAAGACGAGCCGCGCGCCTGGTCTTCCCCGATCTACGTCGACTATGCCCCGCCCCAAGCACCCATTGCGCGGCTCTCCCCTACGACGCGAAAGAACGGTTAGGGTAGCCCCGGAACGGGTCCTTGGAAGGAATCCTGGTTGTCGGTTCGGATCACGAGAGTCTCGTCGAACAGCTCGATGATCAAGGTATCCGTCGGCGTGTAGTCGACCAGACGCCAGGAGTCGGGAAGGGTCGGCTCGTCGACGGTGCGGGTCGCGTCCCGACCGTTGCGGAAGTAAGCGTCGCCCTCGGGCGAGACCAGGAGCAGGATCGGGCTCCCCGCCTCGACGGTGTACTCGTGGTACTTGCGGACGCGCACCGCGGTCAACTCTCCGTCACCGCCGATCGGAACACCGATTTCGACCACGGTAGCCGCATGCAACCACAGAAAGCCGAACAGCTCCTCCAAGGTAAACTCTCCCTCTATCGCCTCGGGTGAACGAAGGAAGCGGCTCGAGATGCCGCCCGGGCCCGCGCCGCCGTCCTCTCGAGGCTGGTTCTTGATCCAGTTGTCGGGCAACTCGAGGGCATCGAATTCCTCGCGCGTGATATCCCCGGTGTTGACCCAGGCCTTGAGGTTTCCGTTGGGAAGGCGTTCGAGGATCTCCGGCATGCCCCCACGGGTCGGCGGAGAACGCGATCGTCTTGTTCATCGCGGCGATCTTGAACTGGTGGGGACCTCGAGAATTCGGGTTTCCCGCGATCTCGAGCATGTCGCGGCGGCTGCGATAGCGCATCATGCCGACCATCGTCCATCGATCCGGGATGCCGAGGACCGCGAGAAAGCACGAATGGAGTCGCTGCGTCATGGAGTCTTCCCGATTAGTCCCGCATCCACTCGATGAGGCGGCGGGCGATGTCGGCGCCCTTGTCTTCTTGCAGGAAGTGGCCCGCATCGGGGTAGGCGTGATGAGGCTGGCCGACGGCACCGGGCACGGTGTCCCGCATCTCCCCCTGGGTAGCGTCACTCCCCAGGTTCAGGTCCAGCCGTCCCGCGATCGTGAGCAGCGGCTTCTCCCATGCGTCGAAGACGGCGCGGGCGGCGAGGTTGTCCGGCTCCTCGTTTACCGTGACGACGAGCGATGGGAACGTGCGCGGCGCGGCCATGTAGACGTGCGCCGGGAACGGGGCATCGTAGGCCGCGAGCTCCGCGTCGCTGATCTCCGCCTCGACGGCCACGCGCATGATGAGGCTGGGCCTGAAGTCTGGGTTCAAGAGAGAGTATCGGATCCACCGGCTGAAACAGACCGTCCGCGATTCCTGACAACCGGCCTGGCTCGGCACGGTCGGGTCGGGAACGATCGTGTCGGGAATCGTGAAGAGAGTCCGCATATCGAACGCGGCGGGAACCACGGGCAGCTGCGTGTTGGCGACGACGACGCGCGCGAACCGCTCGGGCCGATCGCCGACGACCCGGAGCCCGATCAATCCGCCCCAGTCCTGACAGAACAGCGTGACGTCCTCGAGGCCGACGACGTCCATGAACTCCTTGATCCACTCGACGTGACGAAGGTACCGATACGTGTCGAGCGCAAGCGGCTTGTCGGACCTCCCCATCCCCACGTGGTCCACCGCGATCGCGCGGAACCCGGCCGCGGCGAGCGACGGGATCATCTTTCGATAGAGATACGACCACGTCGGCTGGCCATGCAGCATCAAGACCACCGGTCCATCCCGGGGCCCCTCGTCGACGTAGTGCATCCGCAGACCGTCGACCTCCGCGTAGTGCGGCGGAAACGGGAAGTCGGGAAGATTCGCGAAGCGCTCGTCGGGCGTCCGAACGAACGGGACGCAGTCGTCGGTGTACCGAATCGTGGCTCCGGCCAAGTCGACGCCCGGAGGAAGCTCGGCCGGAGGGCAGCGCGGCTCTGTCGAACCATCGCCACATGCCCCGGCCAGAGCGAGGAGAGCGAGGAGCAGAACGCGCATGCCTGTGTGGCGGCACGAATGGAACACAAGAAGTCGCTGCGTCATGGAGTCTCCCGAGGTGGTTTGGGGGCTGCACAGGTTCTGATACAGTGTTATCAAATTAGTGCAGTGTCGCAAATTTCTGAAAATACCCCGTCTGGCCTGCGGGAGCGCAATATCGAAGCGCGTCGCCAGCAAATACTGAACGCGGCGCGCGCCCTGCTCAGTCGGGGTGGCCTCGCCGCGCTCTCGATGCGCAAGCTCGCCGAAGAGGCGTCGCTCAGCGTCAATACGCTCTACAATCTCTGGGGCACGCGCGAAGAGATCCTGCGCGCGCTCACCCTCGACGCTCGGGACCGGATGAAGGCGTCGCTCCCGATCGACGCATCGCCCGACGACCCGATCGAACATTGCCGAACACTGACCCGGGCGACGGTCCGGGAGATGTGCCGCCAGCACGAACTCTTCCGGCCCATGATCCTGGCCTGGCTCGAGGGGGAGATCGCCGGGCGGCCGTCACCGATCGAGCCTGCGGCGCACGCGGTCGGAATGCTCTCGCAAGTCATCCAGAACGCCCGAGAGCGTGGCCTCCTCGACTGCCCAATGAAGTCCGAGCAGATCGCGTGGCAGATCCAACACGGCGCTCAGTTTGCGCAGGTTCAGTGGGCACTCGGCCGCATCGACGATGCTCACTTCGAAGCACGAGTCCTCTACGGCGTGAACCTCGCGTTTCTCGGGATCGTCCACGAAGAACGTCGGCCGGAGATCCGTACCAAGCTCAAGGGCCTCGAGCGGAAGCTCCGGATGTTGCCCGTCGGAACCGCGGGAAAGACCAAATGAGCGCCGACGCCTTCTCGGCGTTTCCGGACGGTGCGCCTGTCGCCCTCCTCGACCTCGTCAAAACGAAGAGCCCGGACACGCGTCGTGCCTTCGTCGCGTCGGTCGAGCGGCTCGCCGCGGAGGCCGGTGGTCGCGTGATGCTCGCAAACGTTCCAATCGCCCCGATGATCGTACCCGACGAGGAGGCCAGGAGATCGGATGACGCCATAGGCCTACTCGTCGTCACCCAATACCCGACAAGGCAGGCGGGCCAGATCGCTATCGCGAAGAGGAACGATCAGGGCACCGAGCTCTCCAATGACGAGGTTCGAACCTACGCGGCACAACCGGTAGGACGCATCGAGTCCTGGATCGGCCGAACCCTGCCCTACACGCTCGGTCTGCTGAGGCGCGAGCCCGTACCCAAGATCGATGGCGCGGAGGCGCTCGACGCGATGATCGGGCGCGCCCTGGTTCTAGGGGAACAGCCGGATGAAACACGCTGGGCCAGATTGGCAGAGCGGGCGGGCGACCGACCGATCTGGATGCTGAACTTCCTCGAGTTCGCGAAGACCGCCGTCTACGCGGGCGACGCGCAGGACACCGCCCCGTCCGCCCCGATTTCAGGCGCCCGCGCCTATCGGCTCTATGGAAGCGGCATGATCAGTTCCCTTGCCGCCGTGGGGGGACGCGTTGCCTGGTCGGGCTCTAGGATCGGCCAACTCGCGGGCCCCGATGATGGCCCGTGGCACCAGGTCGCGATCGCCTTCTACCCATCGGCGGCCGCCATGATGACGATGCTGGCCCAGCCAAAATACCGGGCGGCGCACGTCCACCGCGACGCGGCTCTGGCACGCACCCGGCTACTCGCCACCCAACCGATCGAGAGACGGGCATGAGCCGGGCGCGACTCCGAAAGAAGAACACTCGAATGACCGCACGGTTGGTTGCGCTGATCGCACTCTTCTCATGCGTTACCGCCCCGCACGCCGAGGAGATCAGGCCGGGTGTCCTGCGTACGCCTGAGGCTCGCTTCGTCGATCTTGAAGGGTTCCCCTTCGACGCGCACTACATGGAGATCGGTGGGATGCGCGTCCACTATCTGGACGAAGGCCCGAGGGATGGAGAGCCGATTCTTCTGATCCACGGGGAGCCCACCTGGAGCTACCTCTTCCGCAAGATGATCCCCATCCTGGTCGAGGCCGGCTACCGCGTCGTGGCGCCCGACCTGGTGGGCTTCGGCAAGTCCGACAAGTACGCGGACCAAGCCGCCTACAGCTACGCGATGCAGGTGGAGTCCATGCGCGCGTTCGTGAACCGACTCGACCTTCGCGGAGTGACCTTCTTCGGTCAGGACTGGGGCGGCTTGATCGGCCTGCGCGTGGTTGCCGCCGAGCCGGCCCGATTCTCACGTGTCGTGGTGTCCAACACGGCTCTCGTTTCGGCGGGAGGTGTGGCCGGAGCCGTGGGCTATCCACTCTTCAAGGCCCTGATCTGGTGGCTCGGCCCGATCACGCTCGAGGAGCTGCAGACGGACATCACCTTCCCCCGGTGGGTTGCCTACAGCCAGAACGTTCCGGACCTGCCCATCGGCGATGTCATGGTGATGTTGAACGATGGCGAGGAGCACCTGCGCACAGCTTACGAGGCGCCCTTTCCGGACCGAAGCTACAAGGCGGCCGCGCACATCATGCCCTACCTGGTGCCCTCGCAGCTGCGGGAGAACGAAGTGGCCTGGCAGACGGTGTTCGACAAGTGGGACAAGCCGTTCCTGGTCGCCTTTACCGATGAGGACCCGCTCACCTCGGCAGGCGAGGCGGTTTTTCTCGAGCGCGTCCCCACGGCGCAAAAGGTGACGATCCGTGGCGCGGGCCACTTCGTGCAGGAAGATGCCGGCCCGGAGCTCGCGAAGCTGATGATCGACTTCATGCAGGACCGTCCCTTACCGACGGGAATCTCCGTCGAGCAGGATTGAAGGCGGAGAGACAGCCTTGAAGAAGCGAGTTCTGATTTCTCTGGCGATCCTCTTCGTCGCCGCGCTCGTCTTCGCAGCCAGGATCACGCAGGACGGCGAGCGTATCGTTCCACGGGGAGATGGAACCGTCGCGTTGGATGCCGGCGACTTCGAAGCCTTCCCACTGCCGGACTACGCGGCGAAGTACTTGCCCGACGGATACGAGAGCTACTTCGTCGAGGTGGAACCGGGGATCAAGGTGCACGTCCTCGAAGTGGGATCCGGCCTCCCCCTACTCCTCCAGCACGGCAACCCGACCTCGGGCTTCCTCTACCGAAAGGTGGTGGAACAGCTGCCGACCGATCGAGTCCGCGTCATCCTGCCGACGTTGGTCGGCCTGGGGTTCTCGAGCAAGGTCCCGGCGAGCGAGCACACGCTCGACAATCACATCGGCTGGATTCACGGCGTCCTCGAGCAGTTGCAGTTGACCGAGGTCGTCTTCGCGGGACAGGACTGGGGTGGGCCCATCGGCATGGGGGCTCTCGCGCGCTCGCCCCATCTTCTGAAGGGGATCGTCGTGCTGAACACCTTCTTCGATGCCGTAGCCGAAGAGGGAGACCTCTCTCCTGGCCATGCCATCGCCAGGAGGCCGGTCGTCGGCGAACTCCTCATCGAGACCCTTGGTCTGATCTTCAGAAACCTCCCGAACACTCAGGGCGATCCCGAGTCCCTTCCGGCCGATGTCTTGGACCTGTACCGCAGGCCCGTCGTCGCGAGCGGCAATGGCAAGGCACCGCTCGCGATGATGCGCATGGTGCCCGACGGGCCAGATCACCCGACCACACGGGCGATGAGGGTGATCGAACAGTACGTCCGCGGCTTGAAGCTTCCTGCGGAGATCGTGTGGGGAGCGAAGGACCCGATTCTGGCTGGGCAACTGCCTGCCATGAGGCGGCATTTCCCCGATGCTCCGATCACCGAAACGGAAGCTGGCCACTTCCTCCAAGAAGAGGTACCGGTCGAAATCGCCGCGGCCCTGATGCGAGTCGGGGATCAGGTTCGCCTCGAGGGCCTGCAGGAACAGGAAAGGGTAGAGAATTGACCGCCACTAGCCGACTCTGCGTTGCCGCTCTTGCGACCTTCATTCTGACGGCGTGTGGTTCCGGGGCGACGACCGGCGATTCCGAGACCTCTGCAGGAATCGAATCCTCGTTCACTCTCAAGATGCTCAGGAGCACCGGCGAAAACCCTTTCGCTCAGCTGGCCTACGAATGTGATGAGTGTTCTTTCGCGCAGCATGCCTCCGTCGAGCCGCCTTCGGGTTGGACGAGAGCCCCGGCTCAGGTGATTCTTCCCATCGGCGAGCTCCACAGCACCCCCTCCGCTGACGGGTTCCCCAGCTCCGTGGACTTCGTCCCCGAAATTCCCGGAGACGACTTCCAGGTGATCGCCAAGACCATCGACGGCAGGATCGTCGAAGCCGGCGAAGACGGGATCGTGGCCGTGGTCCAGGTCATGCGAGATACCAGCTTTCTCTTCCCAGCCGAGACCCGAGTACACGAACTCACCGACCCCGAAGGGAGTGTCTTCGTTCTGTTCGCCTTCGAGGTCGAGTCGGCGGATTTCACGAGCCCGGTCTTCCAGGATGCCGACGCTCTGATGGGTTATCCCCGGCCTACGGGTTGGACCTATTCCACGCGCATTCTAGACGAAGACTTGAGGATGAACCCCGGCGGCGTCGCCACAGTGCTCGCGATTCGCGCAGAGGTCGATTCGACCTGGGAGTTGCGTTAGTGCCTCGCCCGACTTCGGCTCGAGTCGATCAGGAGCAGCACGTGGCCAAAGACCATCCATCGAGCGGAAAGGGACTCTCGCGAGCCTGGGCAATCCTCGCGATCGTCTACGCGATCTTCTTCTACTGGTACACCTCGTTCGGTGGCCCACTCAGCGACGAAGAGATCGCGCACTACACCGAGGTACTCGCCAGTGCGGCGACCACGGACGCAAGCAGGTCACGCTGGATCAGCTTCATGAAAAGCGATACGGGCGACGACTGGGCCATGTGGGTTGCGGTCGATCTCTTCGAAACGCCCAAGCAGGTGAAGGGCGTCGAACCCGGCGATACCGCGGAAGAAGTCGTCAATCGCTACTCCGAACCGTTCTTCCGCATGGCGATGAGGCGTGCGTCCCATCCCGTCATGATGGGAGTCGCCGCCAACCCCGCCCTCGACATCTGGGGGATCCAAGACGGCGAGAGCTGGGACTCGGGTCTATTGGTCCGCTACCGGAGCCGACGCGACATCATGCAGATCATGGAAGCGATGACGACTTCCGGCTCCGACATCCACTCCTTCAAGGTTGCCGCACTCGAGAAGACGATCGCGTTCCCGCTCGACCCCTGGTACCAGGCCGGAGATCCTCGCCTCCTGCTCGCCCTGGTCTTCATTGTGGTGGGACTGGCGCTGCAGCTACGCCACAACGCGCGAGCCTAGTCGCGGAGCCTCCAGTAGCCTGGACGACGTCGGAGGTGTGCGACGGCGATCACGACCAGATCATCTCCCTCTGCGCGGTAGATCACGGCATACGGAAAGCCGCGCACGATGACCCTTCTCAGCCGCTCGCCGAACGGTCGGCCGCTGTCGGGGAACTCGGCGACCCGCTCGATCGCCGTCCGAACCGCGGAAAGGAAATCGGAACCAAGCCCGTCCGCCTGCTGCGAGTAGTAGCGGACGGCTTCGAGGAACTCCGACTCCGCATCCGGATGGAATGCGACGCTCTTCAACGGGTCGCTTGGCTGGCCTTCTCGAAGACGTCCGCAGCAGGAACGCTCCCCACTTTCGCAGAATCGAGTTCGTCGAGTCTGCGCTCCGCCTCTTCCAGCCAGAGCCGATCAGCCGCAACGTCGGGCTCTTCGTCCAGGCTGGCGATGAGCGTTTCCGCCAATCTCGCGCGAGCCCTCACGGGGAGCTTCAGTGCGTCATCCTGTAGCTTGCGAAGGGGGTCCGCCACGTAGTCAGAGTTATCACGAGGACGAAGTTGCCGCCTACCCCCGAGAGCGAAGGTATGTCGGCGATGACATGTTCGGCTGGCGTCGAACCGGATCTCTGGCCCCCCGGGGGCCAGGCTATGACCCGCTGGGACACGCTCAGACACACCGGCCCCGAAAAACGTAGTCTTTTCAACCCGAGGTGTGGGTTCAAGTCCCACCTCCGGCAGTCGGAAACCTGCGTCCCGCGCGGGTTTCCGCGTACCAACGCTCGTTGAGGGCCAGCGGGGGGCCAGAGAAATCTTCAGCCGGGTGTGGGACAGATGCCCGCACCGGAGGTCTCTGAGGAGGTCCCTGGAGAACGTTCCGAGGACGACACGCGGAGGAAGGTACTTCCTTTGCCTTCCGTTGATCTCGAGTACTCGGCGGCTACTACCCCAGCGATCCAGTTCTTCGAGACCAACGGAGATACTAAGGGAGGCCAGAGGGCTCCGTCGCCCCCAGCTTTACGACCGCCGCGTTGCCCTCCACCTCACCCGTTGCGAAGTTCAACGACGATGCAGTGGGAAGCGCCGCGTCGCTCGGATGGAGCGTCAGAAATCCGGGACCCGCCGGGGCCACGATCGTCGCGTTGTTCGTGATCCCCGTCGCGCCCTCGGGAATCCCACACACCCCCCGAACCATGATCTCCCGGGTCGTCTGACCCTCCAGCGCCGGGCCTTCCCCCGGCTGACGCGTGTCCAGGACCCGGCACGGGTTGATCAGCGTAAGCTCCGCATGCGCGGGGGAGGAAAGAAGCAGCAGCGTCAGGGACGCAATTCAGATCGTCGTCTTGGTCATGCGTGGCTCCTTTTTGGGAAATAGAGGCTCTGCAGCCCGCAGATGCCACGACCCGGCTCGTCGTGTCGAGGGGGCTCCCCGGAACGCCGAACTCCTTCGGGACGACCCTGGCGCGGAACTGCAGACCCCTGAAGCCAGACCAAAGCGGGGTGTGCCGGTTTTTGTGCCAGGTCTCGGCGCCCTTCCAAAGGAGGGGACAAGGGGACAACGACCGGGAACCTTCCCCGTGAAGCGTAGCGTTGCGATATCCGCTGGCGAAACAAATCGCTTCCTGGGGGAAGGTTCCCGGTCGTACCTGGCGCTCCTCGCTCGGCGGAGGCTTGCCTCGAGCCCATCCGCAGGAGAGATCCGGACCGGTGGGCTCCTCCCGCTCGCCACCTTGCCGTGCTATCCTCGAAGACGTGCCGACTCGAGACTGGCCTTCGCTTCGCTCAACGCCGGGCTGGCAGGATTCTACGATGGAAGCGCGCGATAGAGCTGTCGCAAGTGCCTGCCGGGCTGCGATGCAACTGCTCGATGACGTGCCCGACCGCGAAACCAGGCTCAGGCGGATCGACCCGGTCCCCAAGTCCACAAGAGATCTGCTGGCTGCGCTACCTCGATGCGATGGCTGAGCCGGCCACCGCCGTCGACATTGCTCGCCGTCTAGCCGACGCACTCGAGAAGGCAGACCTTCCGTATGCGATCGGGGGAGCACTGGCGCTGGCCTACTATGCCGTGCCGAGAGCGACCGTCGATGTAGACATCAACATATTCGTTCCCCCCGCGACCGAGCTTCCCTTGGTACTTCACACCCTTCAAGGGGCGGGGTTCGCGCCAGACGCATCCGCACCGACGATCGAGCGACAGGCCACGACCGACGGGCAGTTTCGTGGCTACGTCGATGGACTTCGGGTCGACGTGTTCGTCCCGGCGATCAACTACTACGCGGAGCTCCAGCAACGTCGACGGCAAGTACCACTCGCCGGCCGCCCCGCATGGGTCCTTGGTCCAGAGGACATCGCCATTCTCAAGCTCATGTTCTACCGAAGGAAAGACCTAGCCGACGTCGAGTCCTTGCTCCGCGAGCAGGGCGGAGCCCTCAACCTGAAGTTCGTAGCCGACAAACTCCGAGACCTCGTCGGGGACGACGACGAGCGACTCAGGACGCTCACGGAGATCGCGGACGAGGTCGAAAAGAGCTGATTCGTAATCAGTAGATCGCCGGTTCAATTCCGGCGGGTGGCTCTTTGGAAGCCGAGTTCGCGCAGGCAGTTGAGCGACTCGGCTTCACCGCACAGGCAAGGCACACACGAGCATGTGTGCCTATATAGTGTGCCAACTTTAGGCGGACAGCGGCCAGGGTACCCGGTGGTTCGAGTCGCAGATTCAGTCGCGCCAACGTCGCCGCCGAGATTGCGGAGAGGGGCGCAGGCGACCAGCTGACGACGTACATCCTTGACATCCGGGCAGCACCGTGAGCGCGGCGTTCAGGATCCAGGCCGCACCCTACTAACCTGCAAGCTTCGATTTCGGAGATCCCAAATGAAAGCATCCATCCATCTGCTCTCCGCCGCCCTGCTCTTCACCGTCGCCTGCGGCGACTCGAGCACCGATGCCAACTTGCTCGGCGACAACCCAAACAACGAAACTGTAACGACAGTCCAATGTGACACTCGAACGAAAGATGTGAATCAGTACACGCAGGTTCGTTGCTATCCTTATGGCACGGATCCCGTCGACGATGGCTACTGCGCATTGTCAACGTGGGAAACACCGTGCGAACTGTTCCCTGAATTGCCACCTTTCACACCACCGGCGTACATAGCATGCACTTACTTGACCCGTTTAGCCGATAAAGCCCACTCGAATGCTGACGTGTGCCAGAAAGTTTTGGGCGAACCATGGAGAAGCGCAGATCACAAGCTAGGCCGCGTGGAGTTGGTGGGAGTGTTCTTCCCCGACGACTCCGAAGAAGAAAGCGCGTATTACGACATCTTTATCGACTTGACCCAACCCCATTCTCACCGGGAACTCCAATCTGGTCACCCGGATGTAGATATTTTCTGTTACTCGGCCTCCGTTACTGGCGACGACGATCCGAATCCAAGGTACGAACCTGCTCTCTGCAGGGACTAGTTGTACGAATTGAATTCCGGTTTGACAGGAAACACGCCCGCCCCTTTTGACCCAACCCCCTTCTAGCCGGCAACTCCAAACCTGCCGCCCGACGGCTACGCCGCGGCCGCCTGCACCCGAAAACGGGACCTCGCTCCAGGCTTCGCAGTCGCCGCTACCCGTCGACCCGGGCAAATAGGCCGTTCATGTTTCCTACCACCAGAATGAGGTAACGTTTGCCAAGCAAGAAACCGTCGAACCCACCGGTAAGGTGCCTCGCCATGTTCCTCATCCACGCTTCGCCCGGCTGGCATGTGATGCCGGCGATGTGAACTTTGCGCGTGCTCAGCTCCATCACGAACAGCACCGAGTATCGCACCAACCCGCCAAGCGTGACGACCTCGACGGTGAAGAAGTCCATGGCAGCGAGAACCTCCCAGTGGGCCTTGAGGAAGGTCTTCCACGACATCTTCTTGCGTCGCTCGGGCGCGGGTTCGATTCCATGATCTGCCAGGATCGTCGCAACGGTGGTCCGACCGATCTCGTGACCCAGGCCGCGCATGACGTCGCGCAGGCGCGTAGTCGCCCCAGCCGGGATTGTCGCAGGCGAGCTGGACCACCAGGGCCGCAGTCTCTGGCGGCTTTGGAGGTCGACCCGGCCCACGCCGTGCGCTGCCGTCGTACTTCTTGGCCAGCAGCCTTCTGTACCAGCGCAGGATCGTGTCCGGCGTGACGACGCCGGCGAACTCTTGCAGCAGCTTGCGTCCGAGGAGCTTCCCCTTGGCCGCGAGGCGGCGGCGTTGTTCATCGGTGAAGCGGATGCGTCGACCGCCGAGCTTCCGGTCGAGCTGCTCGCGCAGGACGCGATTCTCCTCGATCAGATACGCGATGATGTCTTGCTGTCGGCGATTCACGAACCCGGCGAAGGTCAGGAGAAGGAAGTGCAGTGCAGTGGGCGGCAGCATCGCACGACAACATCACCGACAGGTTGTGCTCGAGCAACGTCGACCTGCCAAGCTCTCGGCGCTAGGCTCGCCGAAGGGCGTGTTGCCGCGGAAAACGGCATGGGCCAAGTTTCCCGACACAACGACGTCACCTCGACTGGATCGTGTGAGAATTGTCGATCTTCCAGGTCAGGTTGTAGGGGGCTACGCGCGGGCTTACCCGCGCCGAGCACTGGCCGAACCAGTGGCCATTAGGGTCTTTGCTCGTCAAGAAAGTGGGGTCGCTCCACGGCTTGGTGTCCGTTTTTCGCGCGGTCGGGTGGCACTCACAGCCTGCTCCCGTGCAGGTTCTGAAGACAGGCTTCTTGTGACTCTCGACGATGATCAGTGACCACGGCACCTGCTTCGTCCATTCCGCTCGCCGATGCTCGGGGCTTCTGCCGTAGCTGCCACATTGATCGAACGTGACGTGAAATCTGGACGTCCGGAAGAGTTCGTGTTTGTCCTTCGCCTCGACGTAGTTCCACATCATGGTCTTCAGAGTGTTTCCGACGTGGCTAAAGGTCGCAGATTGCGTCGATGGTTTTTCCGTTCCCAGCTGCAGGAATCTGTTGGCCGGTGACTTCTTGTCGACTGGTTTCTTCGAGCCTTCTCTCCAATAGGTGTTCTTGTCACTCATGTGCCATTCCCGCCCGGTTTTCTTTCCCTGGGCAGCCACCTCGATGCTCTTGTGGAGGTGGGACCAACCGCCGCTCTTGAGCTGAGTGAAGCCCATCATGGTGATGTGAGCGCCGGCCCAGCACGCATCCACATGAAAAACTTCCTTTTGGTGATAGTTTTTGGGAATGGCGTAGACGGCGTAGTACGGGCGGGAGCCCTCTCCGTTTCCGCCCGTGTTCGTGCCGTCAGGCTGGGTGGCACTGTCTCCACACGCGAAGAGAAGAAGGAGGGCAAGAAGGCGCGGGCTTCGGATAGCTGCGCTCATCCCTGGCCCGTATCGCAAAAGGGGCGGGATTGGCAATACGCACCCCGCCGCCCGCGGGAACCATGTCATGGTTCCGGGCAGAGTCGACGGCCCGGCGGAATCTCCGCTCCGAGAGCGGTTCGGCCTTCGAGCTCCGGCGGTGAGTGACGCAAGCGGCGTGGGAGTTGTCCCGGCCTGTACGTCGTCAGCTGATCGAGACGGTCCGATCGGGTGAGTGCGGTGCGTTGTGCGCGTCGACCGCCGCGATGGAGCGTTTTGACGAGGAACGCCGAGTCGCCGCAAAGAGCACGATCTGGAACACCGGCTGCAAGAGCTGGTATCTCGACCAGGACGGCTTGCCCACGGCCTAGCCCTTTACCTTCGATCGTTTTCGCCAGGAGATGAGCCGGCGTCGCCTCTCCGACTACGATTGTCTTTGAGGCCCGGGTGCGGCGGCGGAAGATACAGACGTCTTTTTAGAAGACGATCGGGTCGAGGAAGGCTCCGCTCGGCGATTCGCAGTAATAGTCCCGGTTGATGTCGCGGGTAAAGGCGAGGACTTTCTGGACGTAGCTCGATCCGTTGGGCATACACCACGGCCGCGGCGCCAAGGCGTCGACCCTGGCCAGATACTTCGGCACGACGCCCTTCCTCGGATCATTCAAGCACGCGTCGAGGCCACTGTCTTTTCCTTTTGATACGTTCCTGGCGCCCTTGCTGAAGCACTTCGCCATGCTAGCGGCGAGTTTCGAGGAGAATTTTTGGTGCTTGTTGGTGGCGTCGAACGTCTCGGCGTCAAAGGGTATGAGACCGATGAAGCCGAATTCGGCGGGCAGAGGCGCGCCCCCCAAATAGGTTCCCGCCTGTGCACTCGTTGCGAACAATGCCACTGCACAACCAATCGCCACGATCGTTCGGTTCATTGCTACCTCCTGTCGGCGTTGCGTCTGGCCTGCCGGCTCGAGATACCGCGGTGGAAGAGCTTCCTCAAGCAGGGATTCGCTGATGGGCGTCTTGCCCATCGTGACCAGGGAACGAAGAGCAGATAGAGAGCGGGTACGGGCCAGAACTCGATGTTCAGACAGAGCCAGGTGGCTACTCGGCTGTAGGCTCGCCGACGGGAGGTCGTCACCACGGAAACAGCGTAGGCCGAGTTTTCGGACAGGACGAGATCCGCCGGTCGCCTACATGACTGGAACGCGACGGAGAACGAACAGCACCCCGGAGGCAAGTAGGAGTGTCATGACAAGAGCCGTCGCTCCGGGCGACATGGCCGGGACGGCAGAAGGATCTCCAGGCGTGATCTTGAAGGCGTTGTCCGAGGTTTCACCAACCACATAGACGTTGCCGGCCGCGTCCGTGGCGATGCCGGTGGGGTAGTCGAGTGTGTTCCCACCCCCGTCGCCGGTAGAGTCGATGATCGCCGGCGGTAGGAAACATGAACGGCCTATTTGCCCGGGTCGACGGGTAGCGGCGACTGCGAAGCGTGGAGCGAGGTCCCGTTTTCGGGTGCAGCCGGCCGCGGCCGTCCATGGCTAGAGCGTAGGCGCTTCCCGTGTGCAGGCTCGTGAACCCCGCTGTGCGTCCAGCTTCACAGCCCTCCTTCCCCGAGACTTCGAAAAAGCCACCGTCCGCAGGGGAAATTCCCCTCCTCCCCAGTGGCACCCTTCCTGCTGTCCAGTCTGGCAGCGGCCGTTTCGCCGCTCAATGACCCAAGCTGCACAACGAAAGGAAGGACGAAAATGTCGAGTCAAACAAACAAGGCCCCCGGAGTACGGACGACCATCTGGACCCTGATCCTGAGCCTTGCGCTCACCACCGCCGCCTTCGCCGCGACCGACGAGCAGAAGTGCCAGAATAAGAAACTGATCGCGTTGGGTAAGCGCGACCTGTGCCTTCAGCAGGAGCGTGGTAAGGAGGCGCTGGGCAGGACGCCGGACGTGGCCAAGTGCGCCGAGAAGTTCGACAAAGGGATCGCGGCGGCGGAGAAGAAGGTGGCTTGCCGTTGGCTGGACAACGGCGACGGCACGGCGACGGACCTGAACACGGGGCTTCAGTGGGAGCTGAAGACCGACGACGGTTCGATCCACGACAAGGATAATCGCTTCGATTGGAGCGACAGGGATGCCGAGCCCTGGGATGTCGTGGAATTCTACCCTGCCGGGTTAAGCTACCCGGCTGGCGGGGCATTCGTGGACTTCCTGGGGACGCTCAACTTTAACCAATTGCCGGCTGGTTGGGGTTGCTTCGCAGGCAAGTGTGACTGGCGGCTCCCAACGGCCGAGGAGCTGGCGGGGATCGTGGACCTGAGCGCACCCGGCTGCTTTAGCGGCTCGCCGTGCACCACGATTCCGGGCGAGACCGCCTATTCGTTTTTTTACGGGTCGTCGACTTCCGGCTCAGCCAGTGGTGCTGTCACCGCGGCGGTCGTGCTCTTCGACGGCGTGACGAGAGGTGGTGTCGTGACCGCCTTCGCCAACAAGGACATCCGCCACTTCTCCGTCCGTGCCGTACGCGGCGGCTCGTGAGCTTGATGACTCACCCCGTCTATTCGGGTTTCTGAGATCCGGGTGGGCGGGGTTTTGCCGCGCATAGAACCGCCGCCAGGGCGGGCGGGGCGGTAGGCGGGATCAAGGGCCTATTTGCCCATGCCGACGGGTAGCCGCCACCGCGAAGCCTGGAGCGAGGTCCAGTTTTCGGGTCCAGGCGGCAGCGGGCCCCCCAATGGTTTCCCGACCGGGGGGCGTAGGTAAAGCAGGGGTAGGGGGGCCTCGATCTAGTGCCAAACTGGTGCCAAATAGGTGCCAAATCGGAGTGGGCTTTGATGATACTCGGTGACGCTCGGTGAGCGTGCCCACAGTCTTGCCGAACACCGAACCCCCTGCCGTTGCTGGCTGGCGGTAGGAAACATGAACGGCCTATTTGCCCGGGTCGACGGGTAGCGGCGACTGCGAAGCGTGGAGCGAGGTCCCGTTTTCGGGTGCAGCCGCGTGCGCCAATGTCCGAGAAGGCGCCGTCAGGTCGGCTTGGGCCCAAAAAGCGGCTTCATGTCGGCTATCCCCGGTCCTTGAGCCCTGGAGGCTGCGAGCGCTAACAGTGTCGGATGCCGAGGCTCCTTGTACTGTTCACCTCTCTGCTGTTGCTCCATGCGGCTGGCTGTACGCCGAAGGCCGACAAGCCGAAGCTCTACGCCGCCGAGAGCCACGAGTTGGTGATGCACACCTTCGGCATTGCCCCGGACGCTGAGATCCACATGATGCTGCCGTCGGCCATGGAGGAGGTCGGGGGGCAGATTAACGACGCGATGGTCCGGCTCGTCGAATACTGGCCGCCGTGGAAGCTCCGGCTCGACGACGAGCAGGGGCCGGGTCCGGGGCTGATCGTCATTGAGGGCGAATTCTACTACCTCGATGGCGGCGTGCAGTGGCTCCGTGCACTCAGTTGGGGGGGAGTCATCGAGATGGCCGTCCGGGGACGGGTCCTCGGTCCCGACGGAGAACCGATCCACTACTTCGATGTGGACGGGAAGCAGACCGGAGGGCTCTTCAGAGCAGGTGGCGACTACGAGCAGGTTCTCGGCTGGATCCTCGACGAGTTCGCCTACGACATCGTGGCTGCCATCGATGCCGAGGAGTTCGAACTCGCCCCAGTCTACGGCTTCGTGTCGGGTGCGGCGAAGCCGCTGTCGCGCCAGGAGAACGCGGAGCTTCAGAAGGAGGGGTGGCTTCAGCGTGTGGAGCCCAAGAAGGAGGAGGTGTCGTCGGCGACCGTCGAAGAACGCCTCAAGAAGCTGGGCGAACTCCGTGCATCGGGCGTCATCGAGTCCGAGGAGGAGTACAAGGCGCTCCGGGTCAAGATCATCGGCGAGGCGGTTGCGGAGTAGGTGGCCGAGATCAGGACTTCGCTCTGAGTCGCGAGGTGCCGACACCATGGAGAAGAATCGCGAAGAATCAAATGACCAGGAACCTTACCTTGACGTGATGCTTCAGCCCGACTGAAACGAATCGCTCAGTTCCGATTTCTGTTCATTCGTAGTAGTTGTCCGTCCAAGTCGGCCCAGATTCTCAGGGCGGATTCATTGTCGCG
>JAQWRY010000049.1 GCA_029243485.1 Candidatus Binatia bacterium
TCTCGACCGAGGGTCGAGAGGCGGCCGCTGGACGTCAGACGCTCTTCTTCACCATGTTCGTGAGGAACTTGGTGTAGGGCGGGTACATCATCTTCATGTCGAACCGAAAGCCGCGTTTGAGTACGGCCTTGCGGTGCGTGAACGTCTCGAAGCTACTGCGTCCGTGGTACGCGCCCATGCCGCTCTCGCCGACGCCGCCGAACGGCAGGCGGGAGTCGCCGATGTGCATCACGGTGCCGTTGACGCAGGCACCCCCCGAGCTCGTCTCTTCGAGGACCTTGTTCTCGGTCGCCTCGTCGGAGGTGAAGATGTAGAGCGCGAGCGGCTTCTCTCGCTCGCGAACGAACGAGATCGCCTCGTCGATGTTTTGCACGCTGAGGACGGGCAGGATCGGGCCGAAGATCTCCTGCTTCATGATCTCCGCGTCGGGCGAGACGTTCTTCAGTACAGTCGGCTCGATGTAGCAATCGTCGACGTCGGTCTTGCCGCCGAAGGCGATCTCCTGGCCTTCGAGGAGCTTTGTGAGTCGACCGTGATGGCGCTCGTTCACGACGCGCGCATAGTCGTTCGTCTTCTGCGGGTCGTCGCCGTAGAATTTCTTCACGGTCTTCTCGAGCGTCGCGATCAATTCGTCGCGCACGCTCTCTTCGACGAGCACGTAGTCGGGCGCGATGCAGGTCTGGCCGGAGTTGATGAACTTGCCCCACGCGATGCGGCGCGCGGTGATCTCGAGGTCGGCCGTGCGGTCGACGATGCAGGGGCTCTTCCCACCGAGCTCGAGCGTTACGGGGGTCAGGGTCTTCGCGGCCTTTTCCATCACGATGCGGCCGACCTGTCCGTTGCCGGTGTACATGATGTGGTCGAAGCGCTGGTCGAGCAGGGCGGTCGTTTCTTCGACGCCCCCTTCGACGACGGCGACCGCGTCGGGGTCGAGGTACTTCGGAAGCATCTCGGCGAGCACCGCCGAGGTGTGCGCTGTGACTTCCGACGGCTTCAAGACCGTGGTGTTGCCGGCGGCGATCGCCCCGACCAGCGGCGAGAGCAGCAGCCCGACGGGGTAGTTCCAGGGAGCGATGATGAGCACCACGCCGAGCGGGTCACGCATGAGAACGGAGCGGCCGAGGAACGGCACGCGGCCGACGGCTTCGGGCTTGGTCCACTTCGCGAGGTTCTTGAGCGCCAGCTTCGCCTCGTTCGAGGCCTGCGCGATGTCGGCAGCGTAGGCCTCCATCGCCGGCTTCCCGAGGTCGGCGTGCAGGGCTTCGGCGAGGCGCTCGGCTTGTTCCTTGCCGAACCGAAGGACGCCCTTCAGCTGCCCCCGTCGCCAAGCGAGCGGGCGGGTTTTGCCGGAATCGAACGTCGCACGCATCCGCTCGACAATCGGTGGGATGTCGTCGACCGGGGAGTGGGGGGCGGGAATGGCCTTCAGCTGAGTGGCAGTCATGTTTCCTCCTCGCCACGCAGGGTGGCCTTACGACCGTTGTATAGCGGACGGAGCGAAGCGGGTCAGCCCCAGGTGCGGCCTCGTCGGGAGCGGGCGGCGAGCTCCAAACGAATGGATTTTTCGATGAATTTCAGGAATCCCAGGGGGTGCCGGGAGATCTTCCGAGCCGCCAGGCGGACGACGTAACGGGTGCCGTCGTAGGTGCCTGCGCGTTGGCCGTGCCCGTGGTGCAGCGCGATGTTGGGAATGTCGATCACGTCGAGTGAGACGTCCAGCGCGAACGTCTCGGTCTTCGGGAGGAGGCACACGTCGTCGGTGCAGGCTTGGTACCGAACCTCGCCGAGCTGCGGCCAACACGGTGGTCACCAAACGGCGGAGCGATACAAGAGTACGACACTCTTCGCTCCGGATCGATCCTCGTGAAATCGGATGCGGCGCCCGACGCATCGGGGATTTCGATATCGGGTAATGTCTCGCCCACCTCGGGGCCGGTCGAATGGGCGGAGGGAAGACCGACACGCCCGGGGTGGCCCAGGGGGGCGGGGGCATCAAATCCCAACTCGTCGCGCTCGATCGTCACGCGGAACCGGTTGGCATGTATAGTTTCGTATTGTCGAGGGAGCCTTGACGAGCGAGGTCTTCCCGGCGAACGTGGTGGGTATGCGAACCGCACTCGTCACAGGAGCGAATTCCGGAATTGGGCGCGCCACGGCTCTGGCGCTCGCGCAAGAGGGCTATCGCGTCTTCGCGGCCATGCGCAGCGTGGAGAAAGCGGAGAAGCTCCTAGGCCTCGCCGCCAAAGCGGGCGTCGCCGTCGAGCCCGTCGCCCTCGACGTGACCGACGCCGATTCCGTACGAAGTGCCTTCGAGAAGGTACATGCGGAGTGCGACGCCCTCGACGTCCTCGTGAACAACGCGGGTCTCGGCTGCAACGCGACCACCGAAGATCTCGATATCGACCACGCGAAGGTCGTTTTCGACACGAACTACTGGGGCATCATTCGGTGCATCCAAGCGGCGCTGCCGAAGATGCGTGAGCGTGGCTCTGGAAACATCGTAAACGTGAGCTCGGTCGCAGGCAGAATCGCCGCCCTCGGGCAGGTCGTCTATTCCTCCTCCAAGTGGGCCGTCGAGTGCCTCAGCGAAAACCTAGCCCAGGAGATCGCCCCCTTCGGCCTCCGCGTCATCGTGATCGAACCGGGCGTCACCCGCACCGCCATCTTCCCGAAGAACGGAACCTACCCGACGCCTACCGTCTACGAAGCCGCGTATCGACGCATGCTCCAGTTCTACGCAAAGGGCATCGAGGCCTCGACCCCGGCGGAGGAAGTTGCCGCCACGATCGCCGCCGCTCTCGCCGACCCCGACCCGAAGCTACGCTACACCTGCTCGTGGGGCTCGGCCGAGATCGCAGCCGGCCGAACTGCCATGTCCGACGAAGACTGGGTCGACCTCGGCCGAGCCCAGGGCGACGCGGAATACTACGAGGGGTTCGCTCGGCACTTCGGGTTGAAGCTGGACTAAGAGGGGCGTCGGCATCTCGACGATGATCCGCTAGCGTCGATCGGCCGCGCGAACCGCAGCCCCGCCGATGCGGGCGATGCGGGAGTCTCCGAACGGGGTGCCTACGCCGCTGTTTACTGTCAGGGCGACGGAGAGTTGGCGCTGGGGGTCGGCCCAGGCGCCGGAGCCACCGAAGCCGAAGTGGCCGAATCCGGCGGGGACGCGGGCGAGCACTGCGAAGACGCGGTGGTAGCCGAGGCGCCATCGCATCGAGATCGGGATGACGCGGCCGGCGCCGCGGTTCTGTTCTTCGCTGGCCTGGCGGATGGCGTCGTGCGAGAGCAGGCGGATGCCGTCGAGCTCGCCTCCCTGGGCGAGGCAGGCGTACATGCGGGCGAGGGAGCGGGCGGTGAACATGCCGTTCGCGGCCGGGATGGAGGCGGCGCGGAACGCTTCGTCGTTGAAGCTGAGTTCGTCCATGCCCGGCGGGATGAGCGCTTCGAGGGACTCGACGGGGTTGTATCGGATGCCGACCTTCGAGAGCCGCTTGCCCCAGAGTCGGGCGTTGTCCCAGCTCTTCTGGGTGTTGCGCTTGCGCTTCTCGGGCGGGAGATCGAATGCGGGGGCCATCAGTTCTGCACAGCGAAACATCTGATCGGCGGGGACGCCGCAGTACAGGCCGTCGAGGCCGAGGGGACGGGCGATCGACGCGTCGATGAGTTCCGCGAACGTCTTTTGGTTTCCGGTGACGCGACGGACGATCTCGCCGACGAGCCAGCCGTACGTGAGGCCGTGGTAGCCGTGCGCGGTTCCGGGCGCATGGCGCGGCCGCGCGGCGGAAAGGCGGGCGATCATCTGGTCCCAGTCGAGCATCTCCGACGCGTGATCGACCATTTCGGAGATCGCGTAGAGGCCGGCTTCGTGACACATCAGTTGGCGGACGGTGAGGTTCTCTTTTCCCGCTTGTCCGAACTCGGGCCAGTACTCGCGAACCGGTTTGTCGTAGTCAATCAGCCCGCGGTCGGCGTAAATGTGGAGCAGGGTGGAGGCCACACCCTTGGTGGTCGAGAACGAGATGCTGATCGTGTCCTCTTCCCAGGGAGAGCCTTCTTTGTCGCGGGTGCCCCCCCAGACGTCGACTACCTTTTCGCCCTTGTGGTAGACGCAAACCGCTGCGCCGCCGGGGCCTTTCGAGGGGAGGATGCGTCGCATGGTGGTCGCGACGTCTGAGAAATCGGGGTGAATCGTTCCCTGGAGCATCCCGAAAGGGTAACGGCGGGAGCGATGCGGTGCACGGTGCCGGCCCCGCCGTCGGGCGTTGGCTGCGGGGACCGAGATGGATCCGCTTCCGAGGGGTCGCGGCAGGCGCACTACAATCGGAAGAGCGGAGGCATCCTGGCGTTTGGGTTTGCACGCGTGCAGGACTGGCGTAGGGGAGGAGCCGTCGTATGAGTGACTCGGTACGTGGCTCGAAGAGGGCGTATGCGGTTTGGGGCGTTTCCGCTCTGTTCGTGGTCTATCAGTTCGTTCTGCAGGTCTCGGCCGGGGTTCTGGCGGACGACATGGAGCGCGACTTCGGCATCGGTGCGGCCGGCGTCGGCCTGCTGACGGGGCTCTTCTCCATCGCCTACGCGGCGACGCAGATCCCGGTGGGGTTGCTGCTCGACCGCGGAAGTCCTCGCCGGCTGATGACCGCGTCGTGCCTGGTGTGTTCGGCGGGCACGCTCGTGTTCGGGCTCGCGCCCACGGCGACCGTTGCGGGCGTCGGGAGGCTCGCGATGGGGCTCGGCGCTTCGTTCGCGTTCGTGGGGACGGGATTTCTCGCGGCGCGCTGGTTGCCGGTCGCGCGCTTCGCGTTCTTCGTCGGGCTCGCTGAGATGGCAGGAATGCTCGGCGCGGCGTTCGGGGCCGGCGGACTTGCTGCGTTGCTCGACGTCATGTCGTGGCGAACGTTGATGCACGGTGCCGGTGCGTTCGGGGTCGTACTTGCTGTCGTGTTGTGGGTCGTCGTGCGGGACGCGCCGGAGTCGACGGGGGACCCGGCCGGCGAGGCGGAGTCGCCGCCGATGGGGCGGGCTCTCTCCCAGCTCACGGGCACGCCACAGGTTTGGGTCATCGCGTCGTTCTACGCGCTGAGCCTTGGAGTTTTGCTCGGGATGGCTGGGCTGTGGGACATTCCCTTCCTGCAAACGTTCGGCCGCAATCTTCCCGCGGCGGCTGCGGCGAACTCGTGGATTTTCCTGGGAATGGCGGCGGGTGCGCCGCTCGCCGGATGGATCTCAGACCGGCTCGCGCGTCGCCGTATCGTCATCCAGCTCTCGATCGTCGTGACGTTCGTGTTCCTCGCACTCATTCTCTACACGCCGAAGCTGCCGCTGCCGCTGGTGTGGACACTCATGTTCGGCTTCGGCCTGGGAAGCGGAGGCAACATTCTGGCGTTCGCGGTCGCCACGGAGAATGCGTCACAGGAGAGCAGGGGCGCGGTCATGGGTGTGGTGAACACGTTCGGCTTTCTCGGCGTGACCGTTCTACAGTTCCTCCCCGGGTTCTGGATGGGGGACACGCTGCCGCCCGGCGCGAGGGAGTTCGCCGGGGCCCTGACCGTCTTCCCGGCGAGCCTCGTACTCGCGTTCTGCTTGTCGTTTCTGATCCGCGAGACGCATCCGGCCCGCGGCTGACTTGCCGGCGGCCCAGCCAACTGTGTGAACTTCCGGGGTGAAGACTTCCTGCCTCCGCTCGATCGCGCCGTTGCTTCTAGCTGCTCTCCTCTCCGCGTGCGGTGACGCTGCGCAAGACGCCGAGGCCCCATTTGCTTTCGCGGATCTCGGTGCGCCGGTGACGGTCGCCGAGGGCTTCGGTTTCGTCGAGGGGCCGACGTGGAGTCGGGACGAGGGGTTGCTCTACTTCACCGACCTCGCGGCGTCGCGGGTGCACCGCCTGACGCGATTGGGGGCCGTCGAGATCGTCGAGGTCGACGTGGGCCAGGCCAACGGTCTCGCATTCGACCTCGAAGGACGATTTTTGCTCACCGACCAGGCCAACCGGCGCCTCGTGCGCCGGGAGGAGGGGGGCGCGCTCACTATTCTCGCGGATCGTTACGATGGCCTAATACTCAATTCCCCAAACGATATTGCCGTCCGGTCGGACGGAACGATCTACTTCACGGATCCGGATTTCGGTTTCTCGGTCCCAGAGCTTGGAGTCGAGGGAATCTACCGACTTGCCCCTTGGGGAGAGCTGCTTCTCGAGTCTCAGGACGATGGCGCACCGAACGGAATCGTCTTGAGTCCCGACGAGCTGACGTTGTACGTCGCGTCGACGTTCGGCGGTCACGTCGACGCGTACGACGTTGCCGCTGACGGGGCCCTTTCGAATCGAAGAGTGTTCGGAGAGGCCCTCATCGCCGACGGCATGTGTATCGACGCGCATGGTACCCTCTTCGTTGCTTCGGCGCCGGGGCTGAAGGTGTTCTCTCCTGATGGCGCCGAACTTGGGACGGTCGAGTTGCCCCGAGCCCCGTCGAACTGCGGTTTCGGCGGCACGGATGGGAAAACGATCTACGTGACGGCAGGCGACATGGTGCACGCCATCGCCGCTCCGGTCCGCGGCAACGGGTTTCCTCCTTAGGCTTTAGGGCTGCGCCTTCGCGAGCTGCGGGAGGACCACGAATGCCGGCACGGCTTCGAAGTGCACGGCGTGGGATACGGACGTGCACTTCCCTGTCTCGGGGTCGGGGTGGCCGTCGGCGATGCGCGGGATGGCGTTGTACATCCCGGCGCACATGTAGCCGCGAGTGATCGCCGCGATCCGTCCGACGTGGTTCTCGCCGATGTACTGGCGGTTCATCGCATCGTACAGGTTGTCGCCATCCCAATAGGCGCCGATCAGGCCCTTCAGGCTTCCGTCGGCGGCAACTTCGGCGCGCACGCGGGCGTCCCGGTAGTGGAACTCGTTGTCCATCGTCTGGGTCTTCACCTTGATGTAGAGGTCAGCGGTCGGTTCGGAAGTGAGCACGCCATCGACGATCTTTGCCGCGACGGGCTTCGAGTGGAACCGTGGGTCATCGTGGGCGGTCATGGTGGCGTCGGGGAGGGCCTTCCCCCTTGCGTCGAAGGTGACGGCGTCACCTGAAGAGAAGAACCGTAGCTCGACGTCGTCGTCGTTCCGGAGGTTGTCGACCCCGGTGAGTTCGATGAGGACGGGCGCGGCGTTCCCGTCTACGAATCCATTGGCTTCGTAGAGGTTGTCGATCAGCCCGCCAGGTTGGTACGCGGCCACGCAGCCCATGAGGCGCCAGTGCTGGTTGTCGATCCCCGTTTCGCCGTCGGGGCCGATGAAGTCATCGTGCGCGCAGCCGGAGCCGCCTTCTGCCTTGGAGTCGGCGCCGTCGAGATCCAGACCGGCGATCGCGACCGGGCCGACTCCCTGAACCAGGTTGAAGCCGGGATCGTCTGTGCCTGCCGGGTCGATGCAGCCGTTTGTGGGAAAGAGCTTGTCGGCGGCCTCCCGGCCTCCGGCCTTGTACGCGGCGCTCAAGTCCTCCTTGGTGATCCCGTTGAACTCGAGCTCGCTCTTGTTGAGTCCTCCGGGGCACCACGCGGGGTCGACCTTGCGCGGAATCTCGTCCCGCCAACTCGATACGACGTAGCCCCGGACGCCGTTCGACGTCGGCGCCTCCGCGACGGGTGCCGCGAGCGGTGCCGGTTCGGAGGCCGGTGCGGCGGCGGGCGGCGGCTTGCCGTCCTCTGCCGGCGTGCAGGCGCAGAGCCCGGCGAGAGCGATGGACGAAAGGACGATTCGGGCGCGCATGGGCCAGGCTCCTAGGCTAGGACTTCGCTGATCGGCTGGGATGCTTCGTTCGAACGCTGCCCCCAACGGCCGACGTTCAGTCCCATCGCTTGCTGCACTGTCAATCCGACGCGCGCCGTGCTGTCGCCGACCCCGCGAACGTGCACGCCAGGCTTCACGCGGCCCCCGGCACGACCGGCCAACATGAACGGGAGCCCGTTCACGCTGTGGGTGTTCGCGTCGGACGTCTCGGAGTGCGCCATCACGAGGCAGTTGTCGAGTAGCGTTCCGTCGCCCTCGGGAACTGCCGCGAGCGTTTGCACGAATGAGGTCCACGCATCCATCGAGCGCTGCACGAACATCGTCGCCTTGGGCTGGTAGCCGAGCTCGGTGTCGCGCGGTTCTTCGTGGGTCAGTGTGTGGTGCGTGTCCTTGCTGCCCTTCTGGTGCAGGCTCGATGCGCCGTTCGAGAAGACGACGTTGAAGACGCGGGTCTGGTCGCAGGCGAGCGCCAGAGCAAGGGTGTCGGCCATTAGCTGGTGGTTCTTCGCGACGTCGTCGACGTCGAGGCTCTCGGGCGTCTCGGCGGGTGCGCCGGGAACCGAGCACGCCTCGAGAGGCGGCGGCTGCTCGAGTTGCATCTCCAATTGCCGCTCGAGTTGGCGGAGTGCCGTGAAGTACTCGTCGAGTCGGGCCCGGTCGCTGTTGCCGAGATTCGCCTCGAGGCGTTTGCGGTCGTCGCTCACGACGGAGAGGGCGCTCCGTCGCAGTAGGACGTGCGGGTCCGGAGTGAACTCGGCGGCGTTCGGGTCGAGGAAGCCCGAGCCGAAGACCCGCGTGTACAATCCGAGTGCCGAGGGCTCGCTCGGGTTCACGACACTTTCGCTGCGTCGGCTGTAGGTGTGCTTGGGGTTCGCCGTCGCGGCCATCTCGAGCGACCGGAACCGTGTGCTATCGCCAATCGCGTCGGAGATGACGATGTCCAGAGTGGGGGCGGGAATCTCCGTGGGCTTCGATGGCGCGCCGCCGGTGAGCGAGCCGATCGCGCCGGTTCGGTGCACCTGGTTCGTCTCGCCCGCCAGGATGACGCTGAAGCCGCTGAGTACGCTCAGGTGTTCGCGCACCGGTGCGATGGGGGCGAGTTCGGGCGGGAGATCGAAGTCTCGTCCGGTCGCGGTCGGGTTCCATCTCGCGGGGTTCATTCCACAGCCCCAGAACCAGGTGCCGAAACGGCGGGGCAGTGGGGCTCCGGACGCGAGTGCGTCTCCGTTCGTGTTCAGAAAGACGTCGAGGAGCGGAATGCCGACCGTTACGGCGGCACCGGCGACGGCTCCTCTCAGAAAGCGGCGGCGATCGATCATGGGGCTCATGCGGCTCCCTCCTTGGCCTGGCCGGCCTCGGCGTGTGTGGCGGGTCCCTTTCGGGCCTTACGGGGTTCGGATGCGGTCCGGAAGCCCTCGCTCAGGGCGATCTCTCGCATGAGGTCGTGCAGGCGGTATCCGGATGCGGCGAAACTCTTCGCCAGTGCGCGAAGCATCGCGCGTTCGCCCAGGATGGGTTCTCGGCCGACTCCGTATCGATAGAGATTGTCGACGAGGCACGGTCCGATCAGGGGGCTCTGCGCAAAGGCCTGCCCCAGTTGGACGTGGTTGGCGAACGACGATCCATCCAGATCGCCGCTCGTGTCGATCGGTGCTTGGTTCTCGGTCGTGCGGTACTTGCCGACGCCGTCGAACACTTCGAGCCCGAGGCCGATCGGGTCCGACAGCTTGTGGCAGTTGCGGCACGTCGGGCTCGAGGCGTGCGCGGCCAGGCGGTCGCGCGCCGTCTTGTATTCGGGGTTGTCGTCGTCGTTGAAGAGGGCGAACTCGACGTCGGCGGGTGCGGGCGGCACACTCTGGCAGAGGAGTGCTTCGCGCAGGAAGACCCCTCGCAACGTCGGTGAGCTGCGACCCGGATGCGCGTGCAGCATGTTGAAGCTGGCGTGCGTGAGAAGCCCGGCACGCGGGTGGCCCTCGGGGAACTCGATGGATTCCCAGCCTTCCCGGGAGCGCACGGGGACGCCGTAGAGAGGCCCGAGCGTCCGGGTGATGAAGGAGCGCCGCGTGGTGAAGAGGTCGCGGTAGTCGCCGCGCTCGTTCACGAGATGGTTCACGACGACCCGCAGGGTCTGCTCTCTCGCGTCGAGCGCCAGCTGTCTCGTGTAGACCGGGTAGCGGACGGGGTCCTTCCCGACGTCTCGGAACTCGTCGAAGCGGTAGAGGTCTTCGAAGAACGCGCGTGTACCGTCCTCGAAGCGCTGTGACGCGAGGAGCCGATCGACCTGCGCGGCAAGCAGGGTGGGGTCGGAAAGGTCGCCGCGCTGGGCGGCCGCCAGAAGTTCCTCGTCCGGGCCGCTGTTCCACGAAAGGTAGCTGAGGCGCGAGGCGAGGGTGACGTCGGTGAGGCGTAGGCGCTCGGGCGACGTGGGGTCTGGCTCCGCGACGTCGACCCGGAACAGGAAGTCCGGTGCGACGAGGAGGCTCGTGAGTGCGAGCTCGAGTCCGCCGTAGAAGTCGTTGCTCGCGTCCGCGGTTGCGCCCGCGACGTCGACGCGGAGCTGGATCTCCGCGTCGCTGACGGGGCGGCGCAGGAGGCGCGGCGCGTAGGCCCGTAGGAATTCCGCGGTGCAGCCGGCATCCGCAGCGGTGGGTGACTCCGGCGTGCACGGGATCAGCGTCTCGCGCCGCTCCTCGCCAACCACCTGCCGCGCGACGTTGCCGGCGATGGCTTCGTACTGCTCGAAGCCCACGGGGGACACGGTCACGATGGACGTTCCGACTGCCACGAGGCCATCCTTGCGGTTGTCGGGCTCGAAGCGTCCGGTGACCTCGATGTCGGGGCCGAACGTGTCGGCGATCGCGTGCTCGTACTGCGCTGGGGTGAGGCGACGCATCGCGACCGGCCCGCCGCGAGTCTCGGGGGCGTTCCCGCCAGTGCAGCCGAGCGAGAGCGCCACGATGAGCGAGGCCAGGATTCCGAGAGAGCGCTTCATCCGGTGCCGCTCCCTGTCGCCTGCATGTCGCGCGGGGACGTGTCGTGCGTCGGTGGGTAGGTCAGCCGGAACTCCGGGTGTTTGATCTTGCCGCCTGCATCGGCGATCGCGATCACGGCGATGAGGCTCGCGATGGTCGCCGCGGTGACGCCGGCTGCCGATGGAAGCAGGAGCTTCTGTCGCCAGACGCCCAATCCGATCGCAAGGGCGGCGAGGACGGAGTTCGCATACAGGAGGACGCCCCACGTGTCGGCCAGGTGCGTGTGATGGTCGAGCCAGGCCTGGCCGTCGCCGTCGAGTTCGCCGAACACGAAAGGGTAGGCGTCGTTTCCCGCCGGAATCACCAGGAATGCCGATGCGGCCGTGACCGCCACGAGCGCCAGTCCTGCGAGGAGGGTGGTGCGCTCGCGGGAAAGGAGCCCGACGAGGAGGACGACCCAAGCCACCGCGAGTCCCGTCACGGGGATGTGGTTGAGCAGTACATGGCGATACGCCGGGTCTTCCATCAGTTCCAACATGGCACGCTGAGACTCATCCTGTCGCTGCGGGCCCTTCCGTTCAATTCCGCGTGTTCGTCGCCCTGAAGCGACGCTGTTGGCCGCTCGAGGGATTCGCCGCGACGGCGAGGGCCGCGGCTGAGGTTGGTGATCCGGTGGGTCGGCACTCTTGCTGAAGGACGTCCGACGACCGGGATCCGGGCCCTTTCGGGCCGGACCCCGGTCGTTGATGAGACGTTTACTCTACGGGAACGACGAAGTACGCTGGAAGCATCAAGAACATCTCGTTCTCGGTGCTCTCCCCGCCGGTGATGTGGCAGGCGTCACATTCGCCATCGCCGGCGCCGGGGGACGAGTCGCAGCTCGCATCGTCGTCTTCCCCGTTGCAGGCCTCGCCGATCATGCCCGGGTTCACGCACGCCACCGGGACGCAGGTGCCGAAGGAGCCGGGCACGCGCGCGCTCTGGGGAACGCGCGACGCGCGCGTCACGGCATCGACGTTGGGTGTCCCGTCGTCGTTGACGCCATTGTTGTACGTCGAGCAGAAGTGCAGCCGTCGCTCGGCCGGGTCCTCGGAGTCGAACTCCAGGGGCGGATCGAAGAGCTCTACGTGCGGATCGTTGTAGACGAAGTTCTCGTAGAGGAGAGACCCGTCCGGGGCCTCGATCGTGAAGTACTCACCGTGCTTGTGCGTGTGCGAGGAGAGCTCGTACACCCGGCCGCCTTGGGGCAGGGTGAAGTCCGAACAGTACGTCTCCGTCGTGAACGGAGCGTTGTCTGCGATGAAGATGGGGCCCGTGAGCCCTCCCTGGTTGGCGTAGACCATGTTGTCCGCATCGGCGAAGTAGTAGTTCAGCCGCGCGTTGGTCGTCTGCTCGCCGACCGTGAGGTTGAATGCGTGGGGGTTCCAGAAGAGCATGCCTTCGCACGGGATCTGGTTGAACACGCCTTCGGGGTACTGACGGAAGTCCTGGGCGCGCTGTGCGCCTCCGATCGGGAAGAAACTCCGGCGGGCACCCGGGACCGACGGGCCGTAGCCGCCGCAGGTGAAGCCTTCGCGGAACTTGCTGACGCAGTGGCCTTCGCTGCATGCAGACGAATCGCGCGGATCACAGGCCTTGCCTTCGTCGGCGCCGATGGAGCAGGCGAAGCCGCCCCAGGACGGGTCCTCCCACAGGTCAGGATCGACGATCGAGTAGTTCAGGATCATGTGATGCGAGCCGGGATCCATCCGCAGCTCGCGGCTGTCGAACGGGAAGAAGTCGACGCCGAGATCTTCGTTCCTCTCGAGCAACTCGGCGGGAACCTGATCGCACACGTTGAAGTACGTTGCGAAGCAGCGCTCGACTTCGAGGCCCGGCGGGAGTCGGAATGAGGGCATCTCGATCTGGATGCCTTCGCCGGCCGCGGGTGCGTCGAGAGGCTTGATGCTGATCGGCTCGGCCTCGGGCAAGCAGCCCGGCACGAACTCGGCCGCGTCGAGGACGACGCCGGTTTCCGGTGCGCCGCCGTAGATCCACCAGCGAACGAGATTCAGGTCGTTCTCCGAAAGAGCCTCGCGGCCGATCGGCATTGGGCTACCGACGGCGTCTTCGCCGAGCGTCGCCGCGGCGAGCTTCTGATAGAGCAGGCTGCGCACGGCGGAGCCGGGGGCGACTCGGAGATCCGCACTGATGACCGACGGAACGTCGTGCAGGCTCGTCCACGAGTTGCCTGCGGTCAGGTCGAGACCGCCGGACGCCGTATCGGAGCCGTGACACGTGAGGTTGTTGCAGTCGTAGCCGTCGAAGACGACCTGCTGGACCGCATCGAACGTACTGTCGAACGCGACGCCGTCACACTCTGCCGGAGCAGAGGGATCGGTCGGCTCGGGATCCGTTGGTTCCGGATCCGTGGGCTCGGGGTCGGTCGGGCCGGGCTCGGTGGGCCCCGGGTCGGACGAATTCGTCGTCGAACTCCCGTCGCTGCCGCAGGCGGCCAGTGTGAACAGAGCCACGAGGGCCATCGGAACGACGAGTGAACGGTAGCGAAGTAGCTTCATGCGGCAGAATCCTCCGGTGGGACGGTCTCAATTTCGATCAGATCGAACGATTGAATAGATGGAATGTACCACATGGCGTTTGATCGGGGGAGCCGGAAACCCGCCAAGCGGCCGCCAGGGAGGGCTGTTCAGCCCGAAAATGGGGCGTTCGCGCAAGGAGGCGGACGGAGTTGGCATCTCCCGGCGTTGCGTCCCTGCTGGGCGGGCCCGGACCGCTCGCATCGCCCTGCGGATCGGTCGCCGGTTCCGCTTCAGCGACATCAGCTACGGGATGATGGCGGTCCTGATCTACACGCACACGATCGGTGGCCATTACACGTTCGAGCGGGTGCCGTTAGGGCTCGTCACCGATCTCTTCGGCTTCGAGCGGAACCACTACGACCGGGTCGCGCACTTCTCGGTCGGGCTCTACGCGTACCCAATGGCTGAGTTGTTGTTCCGCAAGAAGCTGGCGCGCGCGACGTGGGTCGTGTTGCTCTTCCCGGTCGCGACGATCTTCTCGGTCGCCGCGATCTACGAGATCATCGAGTGGATCTATGCGGATCTCGAAGGCGGGGCGTCGGGGGTCGTGTTTCTTGCGTAGGGCCTCGAACCGCTCGCCGAGGCCCGTCACGGCGCGCGTCGAGGGCCCGAGGTTCCGGCCGAGGCGCCACCCGTGTGCGTGATAGCCACGACGTCGCACAAAGCGGCGCAGGGCGAGGGTGGACATGTCGCTCGCGGTGAACCCGGGGAGGACGAGAACGGGATGTCCGTCTCCACGCGGCGCGAACTCGAACAGCGGGAGCGCCGCGAGGTACATCGAGAACTCGAACGCGGCGCGTCCCTCGAGGGCGAGATAGCCGAGAGGCGGCGGTTCGATTGCTTCGTGCGTCATCGACATGGCGGTTCCTTCAGGGGTTCGGGGTGGGGCTTGCGGCGGCGGCAGAGGCGCGAGTTCCCGCGGCCGGCAGAGTGGGGGCGGTAGGGGATCGACCCGGCGGTCTACGGCAGACCGGCGCCCGGTATGTCCACTTCGACGACTTCGATTCGGCCGGTGTGCTCGGCGCGACACTCGGCCGACTTGGAGTTCTTCGCCGTACAGATGAAGAGGTGTTTTCGTTGCGGTCCGCCCAGCATGCAGGCGAACGCCTGAGTCTCAACGGGGATACGATGCGTGACCTCGCCGCCGTCGCGAACGCGCAGCACTTGCGCACTCATGGGGCACGCGAGCCAGATCGCGCCTTCTTCGTCGAGGCAGATTCCGTCGGGCACCGAGCCGTCGAGTGCGGCGAACTCTCGCCGGCCGGACAGCGAGCCGTCGTCCGCGATGTCGAAGGCGCTGAGTCGCGCGGCGAAGGTCTCGCCGATGATCAGGGTCTTGCCGTCGGGCGTGATCACCGTGCCGTTCGGGAAGATCAAATCCTTGGCGACCTCGCGGGTGGCTCCGTCGGGGCACACCAGTACGAGCGAAGCTCCGACGGGAACCTGCGATTCTTCGATGTTCCAACCGAAGTTCCCGACGTACGCGCGGCCCTGCGCGTCCACCACCATGTCGTTGCAGTGCCAGGTGGCGTACGGAGACAGATCTGCGACTTCGCTGAGGGCGCCATCGTCCAGTCGCATGAGCTTCTTGTCGAGCATCGATACGACGAGCAGCGTGCCGTCGGGAAGCCAGCCGAGCCCCGAAGGTTGGTGCGGCACGTGGACGATGGTCTCGACGTTGCCGGCGAGGTCGACGGTCTGGACCCGGTCGGAGTGCATGTCGGAGAACCACAGGCGGTCGTCGCGCCAGCGGGGGCCTTCGGCGAAGGCGAGATCGGCGAGGAGGACTTCGGGTTTCTGCATCGGTTGGCACTCTGGCCTCCCGGTGGTGCATGGCGCAAGGGCTCGGCCGGTCCAGGTTCGGCCGGTTCGGGCAGAGGCTTCGGTCAAGGCTTCAAAGGCGACAATCTGGTGTTGACCGCCTCGATGGCGTGCCTGGATCTTCGCCTGCTCTGGGAGCGCGTTCCCGCTCAGTAGTGCCAGGGGAACTTCGAGAAGTCGCGCGGGCGCTTCTCGAGAAACGCGTCACGACCTTCGACGGCTTCATCGGTCATGTACGCGAGTCGCGTGGCTTCGCCGGCGAAGACCTGCTGGCCGACCATTCCGTCGTCGATCAGGTTTAAGGCGAACTTGGCCATCCGCTGCGCGGTCGGGCTCTTGGTGTTGACCTCGGCCGCCCACCCGAGCGCAAACTCCTCGAGCTCTGCATGCGGCACGACCGCGTTCACCATCCCCATGTCCTTCGCCTCCTGGGCGGAGTAGCTCTGGCCGAGGAAGAAGATTTCGCGCGCGAACTTCTGGCCGACTTGCTTGGCGAGGTACGCCGAACCGAAGCCTCCGTCGAAGCTCGCGACGTCGGTATCGGTCTGTTTGAAGACCGCGTGCTCGCGACTGGCGATCGTGAGGTCGCACGTGACGTGCAGGCTATGGCCGCCGCCGACCGCGAAGCCCGGGACGACCGCGATCACGATCTTCGGCATGAAGCGGATGAGCCGCTGCACTTCGAGGATGTGCAGGCGTCCGGTGCGGGCCGGATCGATGTTCGCGGCCTGCTCTCCGTCAGCGTACTTGTAACCGTCCCGGCCGCGGATCCGCTGGTCCCCGCCCGAGCAGAAGGCGCGAACGCCGTCCTTCGGCGACGGGCCGTTGCCCGTGAGGAGGATGCAGCCGACGTCGGTCGTCATCCGCGCGTCTTCCAGGGCTCGGTACAGCTCGTCGACGGTGTTCGGGCGGAAGGCGTTGCGCACCTCGGGCCGGTCGAAGGCGATCCGCACCGTGCCCTGGTCGACGGCCCGGTGATACGTGACGTCTTTGAAGTCGAATCCTGGGATCTGCTGCCACCGCGATTCGTTGAAGAGCTCCGAAACCATCGTCATTCCTCCCTTGGGGAGTGTGAGCATACCGGTGGAGCGGCGCGCCGCACCCTTCCGGGAGAATTACAGCTCGGCTTCGGTCGCGAGGCGCAGGGGGGAGGGGGCGATGAGGTCGGTCCAGATGTACTGGTGATGCTCGATCACCCGGGGCGCGGGCAGGTGAGGGCGGTCGGCCAACGTGTGGGCATCGCTCACGACGACGACCGGAAAACCGCAGGCCACTGCGGAGCGCACGCACGCGTCGACGCAGAAGTCGGTCGCCCACCCGGAGATGAGCACGCGCTCGGCACCGAGTGCGATCAGCTCCTGCTCGAGCGTCGTTCCGTGGAACGGATCGTTGAGGGTCTTGTGGACGATGCGGTCGCACGGATCGCGGTCGAGTGTGCTCAGAAGCGCCCAACCCGGCGTGCCGGGCTTGAAGTCCTGGCCCTCGCCGCCGTCGTGTTGGATGAAGACGACGGCGCCGCCCCGATCGCGGACGCGCCGCGCGAGTCTGTTGATGCGCTCCACCACTCCTGCGAGATCGTACTTGGGTGGACCGAGCCGGAGGTCCTCCTGCATGTCGACGACCACGAGAACGTCCATGAGTGCGAGGCTAGAAGGATCGGGCCGGCCGGGCAAGCGTCGAGCGGCGACGTACAGCGACGCGCCGCGGCGAAGGCGTGGGCGGCGGGCGGTCAGGAGCCCGGTGTCGTCTCGAACTGGAACGTATGCGTGACGAACTCGCGCGGGAATGTCGCTGCGATGCCGATGTCGAGCCGCAGATAGCCCTGCCGCACGAGCTCGGGCGGATTGTCGGTTTCGTCGTAGGTGACGATGTACGTTTTGGCGGCCGTCGTTGCGAACAGGGCGCCTTGTTGCCAAAGCTGATTCAGAAATCCCCCGCCCGCCGGTCGCATCGTGGATCGAGGCCTCGGCAATCGCTCCGGTCTCCGGCGTGATGCGCAACGAGCCGGATCGTGCAACGACATACGGGATCTCACCGACACCGATCGTGCTGCTGTCGTTCCGATGGGGTTCGCGGAGGCCGGATTCGTGTCGACCGGTTACCGCACCGTCAAACGAGCCACGCAGATTCGGTTGGTCGGCGAGTTCGTGTTCGTGCAGGGGGGCTCGGATTCCGGGCATGAACGTCGCATCGGTCGGGCAGAAGGGGTCGCTTAGGCCTGGGGTTTGCTCAGGTTTCCCTGGAAGAAAAGATTTTTTGTCGAGAATGAAAAGACTGTCCATGGGACTTGCATGGACGCCCGAGCCCAGACCCTGACGGATCCCTCCGCGGTAGACCCCCTCACGCATCCGGTCCGCAGGCGGGTACGTTTGTCGTGTCGCCGCGTGTTGGGTGGAGCGACGAACGTCGGGCCGGTGTGCTGCGCGATCAGGTCTCGTTGCATCACCTCGTGGAGCTTGGCGAGCGGTTCCAGGAACATGCGAGTGGCTTGCTCGATCGCGCCGCGTTCGACGGTGAGGAGATTCCGACCGCATCGGTGGAAGCGGAAGTCCGCCTCGAAAGTGAAGAGGCGCGGTCGGCGTTCATGGAGGAGTACCTCGCGGCTGTTGGGCCGATGCTCGCCAAATATGGAGCGCGACGAGGTCGGGGCTTCCGGGTTGCCCTGGCCGTTTATCCCGACCCAGAGGAAGACTGAGCATGGGAACGTTCAAGGACGATCGGTACGAGGCGGAGTTCGTCGCCGAGCACCCGGTCCAGAAGGTCTGGGAGTCCCTCGAGGGGCAGAAGAAGTCTGCCGCGTCGTGGTGGATTTCCGGGTAGGATACGACGGGCACGGTCGTGGAGGTCGAGTCCGGGAAGCGGTTGAGCGTCATCAAGGACAACGAACCCTGCAAGGGAACCGAGATCTCAGTGAGTCTCGAATCCGTCACGAACGCGACGGTCGTGCTTCCCGGCATGGGTGAAGGCATCGCTGAAGTCGTTCACGATCGGGGGCGATCAGATCATCGCGGACCTCTTGTTGTGCCTCGACCGCGGGGTCCTGGTAGCGCGGCATTCGATGCCGTGGGCGTTCGCGGGATTCAACGCGAAAGAGGTTGGTACGGGACTCGAGATCACAGCCGCGTTTCCCGACTGTTTCGCCGAGAAAGTGGGGCTTCACGAGGGTTATCTTCTCCTCCCCCTGCACGGCGCCCTGGTGTTCACCCGCCAGGGACCGCAGGGAATGCTCCGGGTCCTCGAGCAGGGGCGGGAGGTCGAGGCGACCTGGGTTCGCAGGCGGGAACTGCAGCCGGGGATTACGCCGCTGTGAGCGATCGAGGGCCCGACGAGTTGCTTGTCTCGCTCCGCGGCGCCTAGGATCCCGCCGAGACTGCTCCATGCCCGAACCTATTTCCCCTGCAGAGCCCTCGTTCCCCGACTATCGGGCGACGGCGGGCGAGTTCATTCGTCACGTCGCACGTGAGTTTGGCGACGCGACGCTCGCCGTGCTGGACGGGGAGCGCCTCACCTACCGGCAGGCGGAAGAGAGGTCGGCGGAGCTTGCGAAGGGGCTCTTCGCGGCCGGAGCTCGCAAGGGGACGCGGATCGGACTTCTCGCGCCGAACCGTCCCGATTGGATCGTCTGCTGGCTCGCCGCGGCCCGGATCGGCGGGCTGGTGTCGCTTCTCAACACGTACTGGAAGACACGTGAGCTCGGTTGGGTTCTACGTCACGCGGACGTGCAGATGCTGCTCACGATCGATCGGCATCTCGGGAACGATTATCTCGAGCGCCTCGAGGGTGCCGCGCCCGGTCTCGCGGGGCAGGACAATGAGGCATATTGCCTGCCTTCGCTGCCGTACCTTCGATCGGTCTGGACGCTCGATCCGGCGGATCGGTCGTGGTGCGGCGCGGTGGGGGAGCTGGCTGAGCGGGGCCGCGCGATCGGCGACGACGTGCTTGGAGCGGCGGAAGAGTCGGTCGCGCCGGCCGACCCGCAACTCGTCGTGTATTCGTCGGGAAGCACGTCGGATCCGAAGGGCGCAATTCACAGCCACGCTACGGTCGTGCGGCATCCGCACAACCTTCTACAGTTTCACGATTTCGGTCGTGGCGACGTCGTCTACGCGCCGATGCCTCTGTTCTGGGTGGGCGGACTGAGCTTCACGCTGCTCGCCGCGATGCACGCGGGTGCGACCGTCGTGTTCGAGGAGTCCTTCGATCCGGCGACGACACTCGAGCGGCTCGAACGCGAGAAAGTGACGCACGTTCTGGGTTGGCCTCACGTGAGCAAGGCGTTGCGGGAGCATCCGTCGTTCCCCGACCGAGATCTTTCCTCCATTCGGGATTCGCCGGGCGATGGGCTCGTGCCCAAGACCGAGGGGGCGTGGGAGCGGGCGCAGTCGCTCGGTATGACGGAGACGTTCGGGCCGCACACGATTCAGCCGGTCGGGCTGCGGCCGGCGTCGGAGGTGCGAGGCTCGTACGGGCATTCGGTACCGGGCGTGGAGCATCGAGTCGTCGACCCGGTGACGGGCGCTCCGGTCCCGCCGGGGGCGCTCGGTGAACTCTGGGTGCGCGGCTACTCGCTGATGGACGGTCTTTACAAGAAGGAGCGGTCGACCGTGTTTGCCGGGGACGGTTGGTATCGCACGGGCGACGGCGGCTTCTTCGATGAGCGGGGACACTTTCACTACAAGGGGCGCATGGGGGACCAGATCAAATCCTCCGGGACGCTGGTCACACCGCGCGAAGTCGAGCTGGTCCTCGAGGGCTTCGAAGAGGTCTCGTCGGCGTACGTGATGGGGTTGCCGCACGCAGATCGGGGTGAGGACATCGCGGCGGCGGTGGTGCTTCGGCCGGGTGCGCATGCCGAGCCGAATGCGCTGCGCGCGCGGGTAAAGGAAGAGATTGCGTCGTACAAGGTGCCGCGCCATTTGGCGGTTCTCGCGGACTCGAAGGAGTTGCCGTGGCTCGCGAGTGGCAAGGTCGACCTTCGCGCTCTGAAGAAGCGGCTTCTCGAACGGTTCTCGTAGGTCCCGGACGCACGGTTGCGGGTGCCTCCGCGCGGGACTAGCGTTCTGTCCCATGAGTGCCTTTGAAATGATCGACTACAAGGTCGCGAAGTCCGTCGCCTGGGTCACCCTGAATCGCCCAGATCGGCTGAACTGCTTCAACCTGCAGATGCGTGCCGAGCTGAAGAAGGTCTGGCGTGACCTGCGGCACGACGACTCGGTCCGCGCGATCGTTCTGACCGGCGCCGGTGATCGCGCGTTCTGCACCGGCATCGATCGCGAGGAGGCGATGGGCGACGATACCCCCGCCGCCGCGCCCAGCTACGTGCACTACGACGACGTCGGCGACGATCTCTGCCCGAAGAGCAACGATCTCTGGAAGCCGATCATCGCTGCGGTGAACGGAATGGCCGCGGGCGGTGCATTCTACATGCTCGGCGAGGCCGACATCATCATCTGCACGGAGGAGGCGACCTTCTTCGATCCGCACGTCACCTACGGAATGGTCGCGACCTACGAGACCGTCCACATGGGCTACCGCATTCCGCTCGGCGAGCTCCTCCGGATGCAGCTCTTGGGCGCTCACGAACGCATGTCCGCCGAGCGCGCCCATCAGATCGGCCTCGTAAGCGAGGTCTGCCCGAAGGACGAGTTGCAGAACCGCGCCCGCTGGATCGCCGAAACCATCGCCGAGCGTCCGGCCAAGAGCATCCAGGGCACCGTCTACGCGGCCTGGTCCACTACCGAGCACCCGCGCTCCCGCGCCCTCGAACAGAGCAAGCTCTACCTCGCCCAAGCCCACGACCCCGCCAACATGGCCGAAGGCCAACGCTTCTTCTCCTCCGGAAAACGTGTCGAATGGAAGAAGAGGTGAGGGGGGACGTTGGTTAGTCACGCGCCAAATGTTTAGTCGTCACCCCGTTGTCGGTTTGCGCCCCGAGCCGTCGGCGAGATCGTGACGACTAAACATTTGGCGCGTGACTAACCAACGTCCCCCCTCACCTCTTCTTCCATTCGACACGTTTTCCGGAGGAGAAGAAGCGTTGGCCTTCG
>JAQWRY010000050.1 GCA_029243485.1 Candidatus Binatia bacterium
ACGCGCCGAGAACAGATCAAGAAGAAGACAATGGCCCGTCGTAAGCGACAGAATCTACGCGCCGCGTAGGCGGGCAAACGTGCCGGAAGTGTCTCTTATAAATCGACCCCAAAGATCCCGACTCAGCTGACGACGTACACTCCGACCGACAGGAGGTCCGTCCCGTCATCGAGCCGGAAATCAAGGGCGACGTGGAGATCGATCTCCCCTCCGGGTGCTTCGTCGGCGGCCGCGGGTACGGCACCGAGGAGCATGGTCCACGAGACCGCGACGAGCAGCGAGATTCCGAGATCGAGCCTTCGTGCGTGCATTGTCGTCGCGTACCAAAGGCGATCGACGTTTGGGGGCGGAAACCTTCGCTGAGGTCCACCTAGTTGTCGAGTGCTCCGTTCGAAATCCAGTCGCGGACCTTTGCAACCACCTCCGGCGGCAAGAGGTTCGGCGAATTCCGCGGCATGTGCGCGACGACGCGCCCGGTGTCATCCGTAGGCTCGCAGCGCGACAGGAGCCGGTACAGCCAACTGCCGTCGGCATCACCCGGAGCGATGAGAGGCAGCGACGTCTCTGCCGTCGTGACCTCGTGGCCGAGCAGATTGGCGTAGACGTTGGGCGATGAGAGATCCAAGCCGCCGGCCGGTGCCTGGTTGTCGTGGCATGCCGAGAACGAACAGCTCCCGATGAAGACGATTTCGGAGATGCTGGAGAGCGTGGCGGGTGGTTCGGAGAGGCCCAGCGGCGTATCGGCGCAGGGCGGGATGACGGGAAGGTCGATGTCCCCCGGTAGGGAGGTGGGAATGTAGAGGGGAGCCTCGATCTCGTCGTCGCCGGGCAGCGTCTGAGCGGGATTTCGCGGCGCGCCGAGGCCCGTGCACGGGCCGCTGTTCATCACGATACCGTCCACAACGCCGTCGACCTCGTTGCCGGTGTTCACGGCGCCGTCGAGCAGCATGGAGCTCTCGGCGAGGCCGAGCATTACGCACATCTCTTGATCACCGACGCCGAATCGGACGGACTCGTCCCGGGGGTTCCGGTAGCCGCACGTCATGCGCAGGCCGCGTGCGCCTGCGGCGGCGAAGTCGATCGGCGGTGCGAGCGCCTTGCCGTTCGGTTCCGCGTTGAAGGTGTCCAGGCTGTGGATCACCTGACCGTCATTTGGTCCGCCGAGAAGCTCCACGCTGAAGTAGTTCCCGAGGTAGTGATAATGCGGCAGCACCCAGTGGAGCTTCAGGTCGATGGGCTGCTGGATGATGGCGTCGAAGATGTCCTGGAAGTCACACTCCGCGGTGAAGCGCGCTTCGCTTTGCGGGGGGATGTCGAGCGCACCGTAGTTGAGCCGGAAGGCGGTGAGGATGACCTCGACGTCGCGGGGATGAATCAGGTCCAATCCCACGCGCAGGAACGTCTCGTGCTCGCGGATGGAGGGGTTCAGCAGGTGGACCGTCGCGATGATCTTATGGCGCGGCGGAATTTTCACGACCACGCCGGGAGCGAACGGCTGCTCCTCGAGGAGGGACTGCGTGGACTGGGCGAAGAGCACCGTCCCGACGACGGACGCGATCGTCTCGTTGAACTCACGCTCGCCGCAGTCGAAGCGCCCGTCCGGACCGGCATAGCTCTCTTCGGGAACGACGAACCAATTCGAGTGATGATACGACCCGCCGTTTCCGAGCGTGACCTTGTTCACGTACAGCGGTTTCTCGTTGTTGAGCGTCCACTGGACGCAGCCGTTGGGGAGCTCTTCTCCGGGGCCGAGAGTGACGTCCCCGAAGTCGTGCGTAAGCGCGGCTTGCGAGGCTTCGGGCTCGGGAGTCGGTGCGGGAGGCGGTTCGGGCAGGGCAGGGATCGCCGACGCTTCGGGCGCGGGTGTCGTTCCGGTCGTGCCGTCGCTTCCGCAGCCCTGGGCGAGCACTCCGACCCCGAGGAAAACAACCAAGAGGCCTCGAAGGCTCCGAGCCGTAGTCGATACTGTTGTCATTTCTGAATCCCTCCCGGCGCCCCACCGCGAGAAGCCAAAGTGCATGGTGCTACGTAAGCAAGTCCGAATTCAAGTGGGCGTTGCGGATAGCCGACATGAAGCCCCCTTTTCGCTCCAAGCCGACCTAACGGCGTCTTAACGGACTTATGGGTGCGCCTCTATCCGCCTCATGGAGCCGTGCCCGGACCCCCGCGTCCTGGCCGGCGATCGCACCACGAAGCACTTCCGAAAAGAGCACGCCCACGTCCGTCGTCGATCGCGAGCAGGATTTGCAGTGCCTCCATCAGCGCGTTGTTCCGGGAAAAAGCGTCCGAAGCAACTGCAATCGTGCGGACTTTCGAGAGTGCTTGCAACGAGATCGGATATCTCCTAAAACCGAATGAGATTCTTGTTTTGATCCGGAGTCCCGAAAAGGCATGGAAAAACAGAAAAAAGTGAGGCGACTTTCCTCGGTTGCGGCAACCAAGCAGGTGCGGAGCGAGCGCACCTTGATGCGTTTGCTCGATGCAGCCGAGGAGTTGCTCGGGGAGAAAGGTCTCGGCGCATTGTCGATCCCCGAGATCGTCCGGCGTGCAGGCTCGTCGGTGGGCGGTTTTTACGGGCGTTTCCGTGACAAGAACGAACTTCTGCGGGCGCTCGAAGAGCGTCATTTTCGCGAACTCGAGGCGCGGGTCGATCAGTTGTTGGACTCGCGGCGCTGGTCGGGGGCATGCGCGGCTACAATCGTGACGGCGGCGACCAGCGAGTTGGTGACGGTGGTGCGCGAACGCAAGGCGGTATTGGCAGCCTTTCTTTGGCGGGCTGCTCAGGACTCGGAAATCCTCGAGGAGGGCCTCGCATTCCGTCAGCTGGCAACCGTGCGGGTGCGGGAGCTGCTGCTCTCCGAATGTCGGGCTGAGTTCACGCACCCGGATCCGGAACTGGCGATCGATCTCGCCGTTCAGGCCGCGTTCGCCTTCATGCAGCACCATATCGTGGTGGGAGAGACCCGAAGCGGAGATCGAGTTCTCTCGGACGAAGAATTGGCTCAGGAATTGGCGCGCATGGTTTGCGCCTATGTTGGTTTCAGCAACCTGCCTGACGAGACGGCATCCCATGGCTCGGCGCAGGAACGTTTAGGAGTGGTGAAATGAATTTCAAGCAAAAGAATCCATTACCCTTGCCCGAAAGAGGCGAATTCGCATCGATCAAATCAACCATGGAGACGGTTTTTGATTGGCAATACGCGATGCGCAAGCAGAATCTTCTCAATCTCTACGAGAAGGGAAAGAATCTGAACTGGAATGCCTCGGACCTGGACTGGAGTATCGACGTCGATATGGATCGCATGATGCGCGAGCGCATCGACGGCGGATTCACCGAGATGACCAACCAGCTGATGCAGCCACCGAAGCCGTTCACGGACGAGACCGCCATGCTCTTCATGCAGCATCAGCAGGCGTTCATGCTCTCGCAATTTCTGCACGGAGAGCAGGGGGCCTTGCTGGCGACGGCCAAGATTGTCCAGACGGTCCCAAGTGCCGAGGCCAAATTCTATGCGGCCAACCAGGTTGCCGATGAGGCGCGTCACGTGGAGGTCTATCATCGCTACCTGACCGAGAAGTTCGGCCTTTCTTATGAGATTCTGCCGAGTCTGGAAACGCTCCTGGATGATATTATCCTCGATCCGCGATGGGACCTTACCTTTCTGGGCATGCAGATCATGGTGGAAGGTGTTGCCCTGGCCGCGTTCTCGCTCGTTCGGATGCAACTGCCGGACGAGCCGCTGATTCAGGATCTGATCACGCGCGTCATGCAGGATGAGTCCCGCCATGTGGCTTTCGGGGTGATTTCCCTCGAGGAGATCTACTCCGGCGGTCTCACCTCTACGGAAATGCGCGAGCGCGAGGACTTCGTGATTGAATCAGCCCACCTCTTGCGAGAGAGATTCCTGCTCACCCCGATGTTCGATCGTCTGGGCTGGGACAGCAAGGTCTGGACGGAGTGGGCGATCAATACGCCGTTCCAAAAGGGCTTCCGGCAGATGACCTTTGCCAAAATTGTGCCGAATCTGAAGCGACTGGGGTTGCTCACACCGCGAGTTCGCGACGCTTTCGAAAAAATGGACCTGCTTCGATTCGAGGATCTGAAGGATTCCGTGGAAGAGCCCGAAGCGCCACCGCCGACCGAGTTGGTGGAAATGTTGGGCACCTACCTCCAGCAGTTGGATCCGGCGGCGGCCGCGGAGACGAATGCTGCCAGTTGATGCCGCCGGCAGAACGAGAAAAAAAAGGGTCGACCCGCTTCGGGTCGACCCTTTTTTCTACTTGGTGTAGAGCGCCTCGATCTCGGCGCTGTATTTTTCGTGGATTCCACGCCGTTTCAATTTGGAAGTGGGTGTCAGCAGATCCGAGTCCGGCAGCCACTCTTCGCCGAGGATGGAAATCCGCTTGACGCGCTCGGCGTTGTTGAAGGAAGCCATGGATTGCTCTACCGCCGCCCCGAGTTCGCGAATCACATCGGGGTTGCTGGCCAGTTCCTCAAGCTTCGCTCCGGCCATACCGTTGGCCGCAGCCCAGGCGCCGGCGGCATCGGGGTCGAGTACCACCAATGCCGAGACGAAGGGACGGCCGTCGCCGATCGCACAAGCTTGTCCGATGAGCGGGATCATCTTGAGAGAGGATTCCAGGTTCGACGGACTGATGTTCTTGCCTCCTGCGGTGATCAGCAATTCTTTTTTTCGGTCCACGATTCGGAGGTAGCCCTCATCGTCGATTTCGCCGATGTCGCCTGAATGCAGCCATTGGTCGGCATCGAGCGCCTCGGCGGTCTTGGCTTCTTCCTTGAGATATCCCTGAAATACATTGCCACCGCGGCAGATGACCTCGCCGTCGTCGGCAAGCCGGACTTCGCAGCCCGGCACAGCCTGTCCCACGCTGCCGGCCTTGACCACCCACGGAGAGAAGGTGATCGGGCCGCTCGATTCCGACATGCCGTAGATCTCGGCCAACGGAACACCGAGTCCCCGGAACCAGAGCATCATTTCGGGCGGGATGGGTGCGGCGCCGGTGACGGCGAGCTTGCATTCATCCATGCCGATCAAGGCACGCACCTGCGAGAAGGCGACCTCGTCGAGGAATTTCCAGGTCTCGCGGCGGATAGCCGACATGAGGCCCCTTTTGGCTCCAAGCCGACCGAACGGCGCCTTGCCGGACGTATGCGTGCGCCTCTATCTGCCTCATGGAGAACCGAGGCACGTTAAAGTTCTGCCTCGACCCCCAACCGAGCTCCGGGCCGGGGCTCGGCGCGTTTAATGTGTATGTGTCCGCGTTTGACGGACACTATGCTCTTGATAGAAAGGATCTGCACGGTTTTTCAACCGCCGAGGAGAGTACCAATGGAAAAGAAGATATTCGACCTGAGGGGTCCATCGGCGAGAAGTGTAATTCAGCTCTTTAAGGGCGTGGCTACCGACGAAGGCCGGGTCCCGTTTCACGAGATTCACCGCAGCACGCTTGCCGCCATCAGCGAGCATATTTTCGAGACTTCGGTAGATCCCGATGAACTTGACTCTGATTTCGCCAGCGCCCAAGGCGCCATCGAGGACCACGAACTCCGTCGCGAGATCACTCATATGGCGTCAGTTCTTCCCTACCTCGAGCCGGACTCGATTGCCCCTCGGGCTGAGGCGCTAAAGCGTTTGGCCTCAAGTTGGGGCGTGAATGACGTCACCATCAAGGGCGCCATGGACTTCGCGCGAAACAAAAAAACACTCATATACCTCGACAGCTTCCGAACTAATATACCGGAGATGGGGCACGGGCTTCTCTCGCTGTATTGGGGTTTCTTCAAAAGCGGGATCCATCGCGATGGAGACGCGAATCGTCTGGCGAGATACAAAGGTTATCGTTCGCTTCCGGTCGGAACACTCGGTCATGCCTTTGCCGCCTATTATGACGACAATAAATTCCCGCTGCCGGGAACCGCCGGGGCGGCGTTCTCCAACAACCTCAGTCTGCACGATGTGCATCATGCTCTCGCGGGCTACGATACGAGTCCGCTCGGCGAATTGTGCGTCTACGCGTTCGATGGTGCACTCTCCCGGAGAGATTACAGCAGTGCGCTTGTCGGGTCTGTCGCACAGTTTCAGTTAGGCTATGCGCGGTATCGGGACACGCCCTCCTGGCGAAACCAGTTCGATCCCGAGATGATCTACCGTGCGGCGGAACGCGGGCATGGCTGCCGTGTGAACTATGTGGATGAATCGATCGATTTCGATTCACTCAAGGCCGAACCCCTGGCTGAGGTTCGGGAACGTTTCGGCATTGATCCCGAAGGTGCCTTGGTCCGATCGCCTGACGATCCATGGTGCGGGGCGCTAGGTCCTCCCGATGAACGGGAGAATCCCGATCTTTTGCGCGCGGGGATCCAAGACTTCGAGTAAGTGCCGCGCCCGATCGTCTCGGCAAACTGGTCCGCGGATAGCCGACATGAAGCCCCTTTTTGGCTCCAATCCGACCTAACGGCGCCTTACCGGACGTATGCTTGCGCCTCTTGCTGCCTCATGGAGCCTCTCGGGCGCGTCGGGGCCGGCCGGCGCCCCAAGGGGTGAAGCCGTGAGATCTTCGTCGTCGGGCGCGCTCGTTCAGCGGACTGGCCGTGGAACTCGCGGGGTGACGCCTCCTCGAGCTCGCGACCAGGGGATCAACAGCCATAGAGTGCGAGTGCATAGGAAAGACCGCTCACGCGATCCCAGTTGGGGTTCTCCTTCTGAATTTCCAGACAGATCTCAGTGTAGACATAGATCGTGGATTGGATCTCGAAGGGGGGGGAGCAGGAGGCAGGTATGACGAAGAATTCTGGCGAACAACGATCGCGTGGCGGGGTTTCGAGGAAGTTGACGAGCCGGGTCTCGGCGGGATGCGGCCGCATCCTGTATTCGGCCGTGTATTGCTCCGGAATCGCAACCTGCGTAAAGGCGCGACTGGCGAGGGTCAGGGCCGATTCGGCGACGATACTGTCGCGTTGGATGGCTCGAGTGGCCAGTCGTTCGGCTTCGGGAGCCGGGGCCATGAGCAAGGCGAATGCGAGAAAGAGAATGGCGTTCATGGTTGGTCCTCCGTTGTGTTCGTGAATCGGATCGTCCGGAACGTTTCCAATGGACTCTCAGTAGCCGCCGCGGACGGCGCGGACGTGGTTTGCGCGTGACTTGGTATCGAAGCGGACGGCGGCGTCGTTGAAATTGACTCCCCACGCGGCCCCGGGAGCGCCGGTCAAGGCGGACGACGACCAATAGAAACCCTCCGCGGTTTCGCCTGGAATCGTCGTGCAGGGCGGAGTCGTGCAGAAAGGTTCCTGCTCACTCAGAATTTCTTTGAGCTCGCCCAAGGTCGGGAGCCGCCAGTCGCACTTGTTCGCGAAACAGCCAGTCGTCGTAGCCCCGTTCCACTCGCCCCCGTTGAGCGTCCCCAAGAACTCCACGAACGCGCCACCATCCGGAGCCCCGGGGGCCCCGGCCGTGCTCGCCCACGTGAACTCGTCGTCCCTTTCGTGGATGATAAAACGGCCGACGGTCTTGAGCTCCCACATGAGGCCGGTCCAGTTGTCGGTGGCGGTGCCGTCGCCGTGGTCGGTCCAACGAGGCAGAGCCTCGCAGTCGCTCACCTGCTTGAACCCCTGCGACGCCTTGTCCCAGGCAAACCGAACGGTGCCGTCGCAGATTTCGGTCTCCGACAAGTCGCCCTTCGTCGACACCAGGTTGGTGCACGAGAGTTCTGCGCTCCCCGGGGTGAAGACCCCATCGTTCGAGAGGGTGCAGCGCGATGCGACCGAACCGTTCTCCTGGTCGAATTCCACGAGCGCGCTGAACGGGAAGGTGGCCAGGGAGAACACATCTACGTTCGCGTTTGTGAGGAGGGCTTCCCCGCCCATCGTGTCGCGTACCCGGACCTGCACGGTGATCGGACCGCGTCCAGCCTCGCGTGCCCAATTCGTCACGCCCGAGAATCCCGTGCGAAGCGGGATGCTCGGGTCGCCCGCGTTCACGTCCCCGCGTTCCGAGCAGCAGGGCACCTCTCCGGTCTTGACGCCGTCGATCAATACGTCGAAGGGCTGGATCAGCTCCGCACCGGGGGTCGTGGTGTAGACCCAGCCCTGAACGTTGCCGACCTGGGAGGCAAAGCCGTCGGGGGTCTCTAGAAGACCGATGATCTCGGCCGCTGCCGGCGTTGCGAAGGTGTGCAGTAGGAGGAGGGTCAAAATGGTTGCGCGGTTCATGGTGGCTCCTTTGGACGGTTTCTCGCTCTGCCGGCGGCGCGAGCAACCGGCGCAGGCGAATGAAAGTCTCGAAAGTAGTGCGTTCAATCGGCCGGAACGTGGTTCTATGGCCGATTCCCGCAACGCGGAGCGTCAGGGTGGTCAAGTCAGGCGTCCCAGGTGAGAGGCTGGTCCGGATCCGGCTCGTACGAGCACAGGTTGCCCGTCCGGATCGTCGCGCTCAGCGACCGACCGAGAGCCGGGTGCCCCTCTTGGATTCGTTCGATGGTCCGCTTGATCGCGCGGGTGACGTTGAGGCGAGCTCGTTCGACGTCGGAGCCCGCACGTCGCGGTCGGCCACCGGGCCCCAGAGCTTGAGCCGCGGATAGCCGACATGAAGCCCCTTTTTGGCTCCAATCCGACCTAACGGCGCCTTACCGGACGTATGCTTGCGCCTCTTGCTGCCTCATGGCGTCCTCATGTTGCTGGAGCCGTTCATGAGGAAGGCTGCTGTCGAGGGTCTCCAGTGTGCGTTGCCAGACGACGAGGGCCTTGGACAAGGAAGTAGGTCCCGTCTGCGGATCGATGATGCGCACCCCGCACCCATGCCAGCGAAGCCGGTGCGCTGCGGCGAGCCCGACCGGTCGCGCACCCACAACAAGAATTGGTTCGTTAGTTGGCATTGCCAGGGTCCGTTTTTTGCGCGCGATCTCCGCTGGAATTGCAGCGGCATTCCCGAGAGACATTTCTAGTCTCGAGGAGGCGTCTCGAGGTGCTGCTTTGAAGCATCGACGTAGCGAGCGAGGATGCCGAGCCATTCGGATGTTTCCATGATCTGGAGAATCGAGGAGTTGACGTCGCGGCGCAATGGGCTGTGGCGGGGGAAGCCAAAGGCGTAGAATCCGGGATCAAAAGTTTGCGGCAAGATCGAGAGTTCTCCGGTTCCATCTCTTTTGACGCCATAGGCCAGAACGGGTTCGTCGTTTACAAAAGTGTCGATCTTGCGCGCATTCACGGCGTCGAGGCCTGCCTCGGTGTTGGGAAAAGTGGAATAGAGAATGAAGTTCTGGCGCAGATAAGCAGCCCCGGTAGAACCGGCGAGTGCCCCCACGCGGACCCGCGAAAGGTCGGCCGGGCCCTGAATCCGCGGCGTGAGCTGCGTCACGGTCAGCGCGGATGCCATTGCTCCGGTCAACCCGGCGAGGGCAAACAGGGAGATGAACATCCATACCAGCGCTAGACTTCGCCCCAATGGGGTGATCGGTGATTTATCGCCGTAGCCCACTGTGGTCATGGTGACCGCCGACCACCAGAAGCCAGCACCGATTCCGTCAGCTGCCGACCCTCCAAATTGCGACGGATTGCGTCGATGCTCCGCTGCCCAAATCAGAACCCCCGTGACGAGCAGAATCAGGAAGAGGAGTCCGGCCGAACGCAGGAAGGATTTGGAAAAAAGCCGATCCAGAAACTCCCACCAGCCGCCCGATTCACCGGACTTTACGGCCATCGCGAGGCCGGTGCTAAAGAAGGGATACGAGAACTCGATGATTTGGTTGCGCTGGGCGGTCATTCCGATGGCCGCCACGGCGACATTGATCTCATTTTTCCGAGTCGACTCGATTAACTTCTCGAGTTTCAGTTCGTGGATTTCAAATTCGAGATTCAGATCTTCGGCGATCGCACGCCAGAGGTCGATGCTGATCCCGGTCCAGGTGCCGTCGGGAAGCTGGAAGGAAAAGGGCGGGGCATTCCTGGTCCCGATGCGCAGCTTTTTCGGTTTGCTGTCGGGCGCAGCGCTCGTTGCTGAGTCCGTCGCGCCAGAGGCTGAGGGTTCCGTCGCCGCCATGAGGTTGGCCGGCGAGAGCAGCAGCGCGAGGGAGAGCAGGGTCACTCCATGGAGAATTCTTGTCATCGGATGGCTCAATTCGAATCCTGTTCGATAGGTGCGGGGCTGCTTTGGCGCAGAGAAAGGGTCAGCATCAGTGTTGCGAGAGCGACCATGGCGAGGTTGCGCCGTGCGCCCAAAGGCGTCTGGAGGGTCTCCCATGGTTTCCAGAAGCCGATGCCAATTCGGCCAATATACTCGATGAGCATCGTCAGGTACATCAAGGGGAGCGGATAGCCGACATGAAGCCCCTTTTTGGCTCCGCTCCGACCTAACGGCGCCTTACCGGAGGTATGCGTGGCTCCTTATCGGACGTTGGCGTGCGGCTCGTTCTGGCACATGGAGCTACGGGACAACCATCGCCCCCCCCCCCCCTATTTTTTCGGGCTTTCCCGGCTCGGCATCTCCGCCTGAATGGCCTGGGCAATCCGCCGGCTCAGCTGGCCGAGAGCCCGGCTGTGAGCGGCTGCGAGAGCTTCGACATCGCGCCCTTCGACGGGCTCCTGGGCGACCGTTCGTCCCGAACGCATGCCCGCTGGATCTGCGCTGTCGTGGACAGACCACACCGCGTCGATCTCGACCCGCTGGTCGGGCACGGACTCGAATCGCTGAACGTCGAGGGTGACCCGGAGGTCATAGCGAAAGCCGGGAGCGGGAAGCGGTACCACGTCGGGCGTCCCGAGCAGCGCGGAGAGGTCGGCAGCGACGGTCTGGGCGATGGCCTCGCCGAGGGGAGCAGCCCACCGATGGTACTCGTGGAGCGTCACGCGGTTGGGCGCCACCTGCAGCACGAACTGTGGACGGTCTACCGCGGAAGGGATTTCGACCGGCCCCACTCCGATCGCGAGGGCCGCATGGGCGGACAAGTCCGCGGGCACGGTGGGCGCGAGCGTGTAGAACCTGGACGTTGGAGAAGAGCAAGCCAGGGCGAGAGCAACCGCGGACAAGAGTGAGAGTCGGCAGGAACGGGTCATCAGTTTTCCTCCCCGGACTTTCCGAAAATGAGCGATTCGGGGTGACGTTCGAGATAGTCGGCGAGTACCCGGACCGACCTCGCCGCACCGCTTACCTCCTCGAGGGCTCGATCCAATTCGGAAAGGAGCACGGAATTCGGTTGGACCAGGCCATTGGCGCTCTCCATGAGGGTCGTGGCCCGCAGGAGCGTCTGGTTCAACTGCGCAACTGCGATGGCGACGTCCTCACCGATTTTCTGGAACGGAATCGTTTTGATCTCCGTAAGAAGTTCGCGCGCCTCGTCTTCGATGCTGGCGAGTCCCCCCGACACCGTCGCAAGGTGGGGCGGGTCTTGCGACCAGTCGATCTTGGCCGGGGGTGCACTGGGGAAAGAATCGATCGCAACGAATAGAGCACCGGTAATAAAGCTACCCGTGCGCAGCTGCGCGCGATAGCCCTTCTCGACCAGCGCTTCGATACGCATCCTGCGGCCGTCGTCATCGTCCGCATTCTGCTTGAGACCGAGCAGGCCTTCGTAAATACGAATGGTGACGGGAACCGAGACGTCCTTGCGGCTCGTATCGAAAATCAGCTCCGTATCGACGACCTCGCCGATTCGCACCCCCTGCAGCTCTACTGGAGCACCAATCTCCAGTCCTCTGATTGATTGATTGAAAATGAGGACGAAGTCCTCCGCCTTACCGAGAGGCGTTTGGAACGCGGTCGCGCGCGAAGCGAAGAGCTCGAAACGCGAATTCTCCTCCGCCGGAGTCAAGACCTTGGCCGAGGCCGGAGTCTGAAACGCGATACCGCCAATGAGGATGGAAAGAAGCGACTGGGTTTCGACCTCGACGCCGTTTGCACTGAGCGAAATGTCGACCCCACTCGCCTGCCAAAAGCGCGTCGCGGCATTGACGTATTGATCGTAGAGGGCGTTGACGAAAATCTTCACGTCGAACGACTTGCCGTCCTTATTGAGGTTATACGACGAGACCTGGCCCACCTTAAACCGCCGAAGATAGATGGGGGATCCCTGCTCCAGCGAGCCGAGATTGTCGGTATTCAACAAGAAGAAGCGCCCTGGGACACCGGACTCGACCACCGGGGGCTCTTTCAGAGCGACGAATCGACGTTTTCTTTTCTTGGACTTTCCGATTTCCAGGCTGATGAACGCCCCCGAAAGTAGTGTTTCGAGTCCGGAAACCTCGGCGCCGGAGATGCGCGGGCGCACGACCCAAAAGTGGGTTCCTTCGACGAGAAGATCTTCGTTCCCCGCCTTGATCGACGCGGTCGCCTCGACCTCCGTACGGTCTTTCGAGAGGCGGATCTGCGTCAATGTCCCAATCTCTACGCCGTTGTATTGGATCTGAGTTTTTCCTGCCTCCAAGCCTTCTGCAGAGTCGAATACGATCGTGATGGTCGGTCCGCGGTTCAGGATTCCGGTGACCGCAATCCAGCCCCCGGCCGCGGCCGCCACGAGGGGCACGATCCACACGAACGAAAGACGTTTTCTCTTTCTTTCCGTCACTCGGGACTCGGGAATCGGCGGGTCGATGTCAGGCATGGCGCACCTCTTTCTGATTGTTGGAATCCCAAATCAGCCGTGGATCAAAGGACGCAACGGCCAACATCGTCAGGACGACGACCGTAGCGAAGAAGAACAGGCCAGGGCCGGGTTCAACCGACATCAAGGGCTGGAGTTGCACGAGCGCCACGGTAAACGTGTCAACGAACACGTCGACCATCGACCACCTTCCGATGACCTCGACCAGCCGGTAGAGGCGAACGCGCTCTTCGCGGTTCTTGATCGAGCCACGCTGCACACTCAGTAGGAGATGGATCAAAGCCACGATCTTGCCGCACGGGATCATGATGCTCGCAACGAGAACGATCAGCGACAGCGGCCATCCGCTCGGAGACCATAGAAGAACCACGCCCCCCATGATGGTGTCGGACTCCGCCCCTTCGATCGTGACGGTAGACAACACCGGGAAAAGATTCGCGGGCACGTAACAGATCGCCGCGGCCAGAATGAGAGCCCACGTCCGTTGCAGACTTCTGGCCTTGCGGAACTCGACCGGTTGGCCACAGCGCGGACATCGCCCGCTCGTCGCCCCGTCCACCGGCTGCGATAGCAATTCGCAGGTTTCGCAACTCTGCAATCCCCGCTGCATCGCCGATGCGGGACGGACCACGCCAGCCGCTGGAGGGTCGACCGTCATGCGCCGGGATCTTCCGGCTGGGCGGACTGCTCTTGGACCTCTGGTCGCCCCGGTCCCGTCCATTCGACCCGTTCCCAGATTTCCCTCGGGTCGAACACGACATGCAGGGCCGCCAAGACCACGATCAGCGCCCCGAGAGCGAAGAGCCCGATGCCTGGAATGACCATCGCGTAGTCCGCGATCTTCATGAGAGCGACGAGCGTCCCCAACATCATGACCTCGACCATGGTCCAGATCTTGGCGCCAGGGAGGTGCGCCAGAAGTCCTGCGACCCAGCGCGGCACGGGGTCTCGCTTGGCTCCGAGCGCGATTGCCGTCGTGAAGCCGATCTGCAGAACCGGTGCACCGATGGCCGTGAAGAATACCAGGGTCGCGACGAGTTGCTGGCCATCCCGCCAAAGTTGGACCGCCCCTCCGAAGACCGTCGTGAAGGCCTGGTTGCCGACCGCGGAAAGTCCCAGGATGGGCACCGAATTCGCGAGAAGACACAGAGAGACGGCCGCGGCGGAGAGCGCGAGGGTGCGATCGATCGAGTCTTCTCGGCGCGCCCATAGAGTCCGCGCACAGCGTGGGCACTCGACCGACCCGGGAGACTCGGGGTCGGGCAGACGCTGCAGCAGGTCGCAGTCGAGGCAGGCGATCAGCGACGGGTCCGCCAGTGGACGGTTGTACATACCGCGGCGATATCAGACATCCGCCGCAAGTTCCCCCCGAAATCGCGCTGAAATCCGTCGTTTATGGGGTCACACACCCCATTCCCGCGCCCCCCACCCCGCCTCCAACGCGGGGGCTCGGTTCCGTTGCGCGCCGGAGGCGTCTGGTTGTTTTCCCTCAGGACCCGCGACAGAAGTCGGCGATGCTGCGCGCCGTTTCGCGACTGATCTCGGGGCAGAGGATCGGCATGGTGTCCGCGCCGTGCGACGTGCCCATGAGCTGTCGACACTGAGCGGGGACTCCGGCGCGCAGGAGAACTCGGTAGAAATTGATTCCCTCGTCTCGAAGACGGGTCACACTCGTCCACACTGATGACGACCGGGGGGAGGCCCGTTACGTCATCGACCGTGGCGAAACCAGGCCACGCCAAGGGATTCTCGTTCTCGAATTCCTCGATTCCGTAGGCCAGCGCGCCCTGGTTGTTGTGGAGGTCGAGAAGGATCCCATTGTTCTCGATCGACGAAGGGTTCTCCTGCGGATAGCCGACATGAAGCCCCTTTTTGGCTCCCATCCGACCTAACGGCGCCTTACCGGACGTATGCGTGCGCCGCTTTCTGCCTCATGGGCAGCCTGGGTGCTCATCAAACAATTGGTGCGGGAATATTAGAAGTGTCTTTTTTGGGGCATCGTTCTTTTTAACTATCAGCTTTCAATATAAGAGAAGATCCGTCGATGCATGCAAAACAACATGTGCCCGATTGCCAGACTGACGGCGACTCAGATTGTGACGTCCGCACCATCTTGACGAGCACTTTCCATTATTGCATCGATGATGCGCTGGGTGTCGAGCGTCCATCGTGGCCACTGTGGATCAAGCGGCACCTCGCCAATTGCAATACGTGAGAATGACTGAATCATCTCAGCTTCTTGCACACAGTGAGCCACCACAATTCTTTCAAATGATTCCTCAATCAACGTATCAGCATTTTTCAGAATAGTGTCTTGGTGAATGTCGAATACGGCTTCATTGGGGTTCCCATGAACAAAATCATGAATCCAGATTGATCCACGATCACCGATGATCTCGACCCACTGCCGAAGTGGATGTCTGTATGAGCATTGAAAGTGACAAACAACTGGCCCGTGCTCACCAGCAAACTCCAATTCTCCACTGGTATGAATGGGAACCCCGTCATGAAGCTCATGATGACGCGCACGCACAACAGTCGGCATGCCGCCCATCACTACCAGTGAAATTCGCGCGTTGTACCACGCGATATCACCAACACAGCCCAGCGGCTCGGTTTCCATCGACGTGCGTATGTTTGAATGCATAAACGCATCATCAGCAAGGAACGTGAATGTTGAGTTGATCATACTCGGGGCCGGTCCGATGTCTCCAAGTCGTTCAAGCACACGTTGCAATCGATGATGGTGCATAAACATGACACCGTCCATGAACTGCACTCCAGCCTGGTGACAGGCCGCAATGATCTCTTGA
>JAQWRY010000051.1 GCA_029243485.1 Candidatus Binatia bacterium
TGACGAGGGCCGAGACCGGCTTAGGGCCCCTGCAGGCTCCGGTATTCGTCACGCTAGACCAGACTCCGACGCTTAGCCGAACGGACGAACAGCCCGCCAGCGATTGCCGCGTGCGCTCTTCGGGAAATAGCCTGCGGTGCAAAACCCCCTGAGACGGAGCCATCTGCGAAGCAGCGACCGGGCCAGCGGCTCGGCCCGTCGGCACGGTCGCCCTTCGTCGCATCTCTATGGATGACAGGAGCCTACGGATCGATCCGGTCATTGATGAAACGAGCGAATTCGATTTCGATCTCACCGCGCCGATCCAGGGTGCCCGTCCGCTTCTCGAGGCGTCGACGCCGATGGGCCGCTTCGGGAATACGGACGACATCGCCTACGCGGCCGTCTGTATCGCGAGCGAGGAGGCAAAATTCGTCATGGGGCAGACCCTGTCTCCGAATGGCGGCTTCGTGATGAGTCAGTAGCGCTGCGGCGCTGGTTCTCCCTGATGAGACCGAGGAGGGGTCGAACGCGGGACGATAGGAAGGATGAACGGCCTATTTGCCCAGGTCCACCTGGGACGCCATCAAGGCAGGCCTGCCGCTGCGCTCGGATCTGCCCGCCACGCTACAGGAGCACGCCTGGTCCTCGCCGATCCACTACGCCCCGCGGAGCTGAATCCCCGGCAAGACACCCGGCACACCCACTCCGACGGATCGCCGAGACGGAACTGCACCCGCCTGTTCCCCGAGAACGTCTTGATGCGACGCCTCGCTTCATCATTGAATCGGATCGCTTCAGAAGCGAGTAGCGGATTACTTCTGCGAGGCCGAGTTTCCGACCAGGGCCGCGCCCTGAAGGTCGGCCAGGATCGAGGCCGCGCCGGCGGTGTGTGAGTCACGCACGCACGTCACGAGGTCGTCGACCGTGGTCGCAGCGCCGCAGTCGCCCGCGAACCCCGCCGCCACGACGTGAGCATCTCTACAAAGGTTGCGGATCTTCTGATCGAGCTTCGCTTCGGCCTGAAGGACCTTCAGCGCGGCCTTCGGCTCAGTCGAGCGGTCCGTCCCGCCGGGCAGCGAGCCCTTCGACACGCTGTCGAGGCACTGCTGCCTCATGGCCTCGACTTCGAAAACCCCCGCCTCCACGGCGGGGGTTTTCTTTTCCGGCAGTCGGTCTAGCCATTATAGCAAGTCCACACCTCGTCGGGGGAGTAGATGAGGCCGTTCTGGCAGGCGCCCCGGGGCACGTCGCAGGCGTCGTAGAGCCCGTTCCAATTGGGCGGATCGAACTTGCACGACCAACGCCAATTCGCATGGTCGTACTGGATGCTCTCGCACGGCGCTTGGCTGCAAGAGCACCCATTCTTGATCCGGCAGCTGTCGTAGATGAGTTCCGGGTTCGAGCAGACCCACAGGCCGGTGTCCGGGTCCTGGCGGGCGTCTTCGCAGCCCTTGTGGATGCATGCCGTTGCCAGATTGCCCCATTTGGGTTCGCCGCTGTTGCAATACCAAGCGGGTCCCCAGGGCCCGTTTTCGTCCCACGACGCATTCTGGCAACCTTCGCGAATGAAGGCGGGGTCTGGGCAGTCGGGCCAGCCGGAGATGTCCGGGCAGCCGTTGATCCTGGCCTTGTATGGGAAGGCTTGGGGTCGGTCCTCGACGGCGCCCGAGCACAGGTCCGGGCCTCCTCTGTTGAGTACGTAGATCTCGCTGTTGTAGCCGAACATCTGCTGCTTGCCTCCCACGCTATCGGAAGCGTCGGCGAACTCGGTCGAGAATTTCACGGCGGCAGGGTAGCCATCTGGTCTCCGCTCGCACTTGTTGCGATCGATCCAGATTCGCTGGGGGCCGGCGCCGCCTCCTCCGTAGATCGCGATGCAATTTCCCCAGGGCTGGTTCGGGTTGGTGCTGCGGACCTGACTCAGCGTGTTGTCGTAGAATGTGATGTTGCGCATCCGGTTCGGCCCCGGGACGCTCCACACGGCGAGATTGTCATCCCCCTGGTAGCTCAGATTGCAGTGCTCCACGCTGACGTCCCGGGTGGAGCCGTGGAGATTGATCCCGTCTGCCCAACTCTTTGCGAGGGTGATGTTGTGGAAATAGAGATCGTGGCTCGGTTTGGTCAGGTCTCGCGTGCGAAGGACGAAGGCTGCGAGTTGGGGCGCTGTCTTCGGATTGCTCGAGTCGGGCCCTTCTCCCGTGATGTAGACGCTATCGACGACCGCTCCATAAATTCCGTCTGCTGAACCCTCCCGGTTCGTGATGTCCGTACCCTTTGGCGAGGTGCAGTAGGCGTCCGCGCAACCCGGTGTTTCGAAGACACCGCCTCCGCAAAGTGACGCGCCGTCGTAGCCCTGCCAACGGCCGGTATCCAGAGACTTGAAATTGAAATTGCCGAGCCACGTTTTGTCGTTGAGGACGAAGCCGATGCGGGTGTTCGGATCTCCCGGACTATCCGTATTCGGACCGCAGCCGTTGTTCACCGCGTTCGACGCGATGATCCAGGTGTTGAGTTCGCAATTGTCGGGATCGGTTGCGCAGTCCGTCGAGCCGGTGTCGCCGGTGATCTTCATGTTCTTCGGGAGCTTCACGTGGGTGTCCAGATAGAAGACGTCGGTCGCTGTGGTAGGTCCCAGGTAGACTGTACATTCCGGCTGGAAGCAGCCGTTGCTCTCGGCATCGTTGATGCACTGGGCGAAACTCGTCTCGCCCACCGGCGTACAGGAATAGTAGTTCTGGTCCGGCGGTGACACGTTCTCGATTGAGAAGTTTTGTGCCGACTCCTGCCAGACGAGGGTCGTCTCTTGCGTCGGACTCGGGAAGCCTTGCAGGGTATGGTCGGGCACGGCGCCGGTATAACGGTTTTGATCAGTCGGACTCGTCACCCAGAACGTGTGCGCTGCCGCCGGTTCGTTGTCGATCATGAGCGTCGCCGTCACTTGCCCGGTGCCCAGTCGGTTCAAGTTGGTCACGGCGCCGAAGCCGTTGTTTCCATCGTTGTTGCAGGCGTGGACCGTGTCGGCCCGGTCAGCGCCATACGGCAGGTCGACGCGCTCGACGTCGCCACTCGCGTTCTTGAGAGTTACATGAACATTCTTCGCGCTGCAGGCCCAGCCAGTGATGGGGAAGATGCCGCTCGCAAATTGTGACGGCTGCGGGTTTTCGAAGCTGCACTTCGTCTTCGCCGTGCTGCACCCTCGGCCGGATGGAACGATCGGCGCGCTACTCGACGCGATTGCGAAATTCTGGGTGCTGTTGGTCCAAACGACGTCGATCTGTTCGCTCGCGTCGGGAAAGTTCGGGGTCAGGCGGAATTGCCCTTGCAGGCTGGGGTCGCGCAGCTTGTCGGTCGGTCGCGTGACGCGGAATTTGTTGGTCTTAACCGCCTTCCCGTTGATGTATAGGGTTGCCGTGGCCTCGCCATTGCCCAGTCGATTGAGATTCGTGGTCGCGGCGAAGCCGTTGTTCCCGTCATTATTGCAGGGGGCTGCGGTATCCTCGCGGGCGCCACCGTAGGGAACCTGGATTCGCTCCGTGCGCTCCGAACCCGTGAGAAGCACTTCGACCATCTTGGCCTCGCACGCCCATCCGGACAGGACGGTGATCCCGGTCGCGTACCCCTGGTCGCTTGGGTTCTCCAGCGTCCAATTGTTCGCCGACGCAGGACTTGCGAGGAAGAGGCAGGAAGCGAGGATGCAAACCGCTTGAATCCTCGCACGGAGGGCTACAAATGACCGGGGGCTCATTGCTCGGATCTCCTCGGGGTGTTGAGACAAAGTACAACCGGCTATCATAGGTTCACGACTGCGCAATGGTGGCGAGTCCAGGGCGGATTCAGTCGAGCGCCTTCTCTCGACCCCGGCAAACGGCCTTCCGAACTTGGATCCGGGCGTACTTCTTTTCGCTTGCTGGAATGACGTGCCACGGAGCCGCTTCGGTGCTGGTGCGCGCCACCATTCTCCTCGAGCGCGACCGTGTACGCATCCCACTTCTCGCGGTTCCGGTCTCCGTCGCCGGAGAGCTTGTACTTCTTATAGGGCGCGGCTTCACAGGCCTTGAAGCGTTCGATCTGCGTCGCGAGATCGATGTGCAGCCAGAACTTGATCCGCGGCGTGCCGTGCTCGGTCAGTTTCTGCTCGCAATCGCCGATCTCAGCGTCGGCGCGCTGCCAAGCGCTCGAGCGAGACGCAGCCCTCAACGCGCTCGCGGCCATACCAGCTCCGGTCGAACAGGAACCTGTCGCCAGCTCGTGGCAGTTGGCGCCAGAAGCGCCCGAGTGAGTGGTGCGCGCACGCCGGCGCCCGACGGATACGAAGCGGCGAATACCACCTTCCGGACAAGGCGCCCATGCGATAGGGTAGACGGGTGTCGAGCCGACCTCGTTTGCGCGGAACCAGCTCCTCCTTCCTTGATCGAGCCGCCTGCGCAAGTAGGGTGGAAGCATGGTCGTCTCGAGATCGTGAGGCAACAGCATGAAGAAAAATTCTCTCACCCCATACTCGAAGTGCTTTGCGGTCGCGCTTGCACTTTTTTGCGTGCTGCTGCGAGCAAACCCTGCAGCCGCCACCGCAACGGTCGCGCGCCAGTGGAACGAGCTCCTCCTCGAGGCGATCCGCAACGACTTCGCCCGACCTACAGTGCACGCGCGGAATCTGTTCCACACGTCCGTCGCAATGTGGGATGCCTGGGCAGCCTATGACGGAAAGGCTCACACCTACCTCCACTACGAGGACGCAACGGCCGTCGATGTGGCCGCAGCGCGTGACGAAGCGATCAGCTACGCCGCGTACCGCATCCTTTCGCACCGTTTTGCGCATTCCCCCGGAGCCTCGGTGTCTCTGGCAGCGTTCGACGCGAAGATGGCTGAACTCGGATACGACACGGCGGTCGTAGACGAGATGGGGGCCACGCCGGCTGCCCTGGGAAACCGCATCGCCGCAGCCGTACTTGCCTTCGGTGCAGCCGACGGATCGAACGAAGAAAACGGATATTCCAACGTCTTCTATGAGGCCGTCAATCCGTACCTCTTCCCGGGGTTTGCGGGGAATCCGTACCTTGCGGACCCAAACCGCTGGCAACCTCTCTCTCTCGACTTCTTCGTCGACCAGGCCGGTAATGTCTTCCCCCTGGGCAGTCCTCCCTTCCTGAGCCCCGAGTGGGGTAGCGTCACCCCATTTGCACTGCGTCCGACGGACTTGACGATCTATCAGCGCGACGGAGACCCCTACTGGGTCTACCATGATCCGGGACCACCACCGCAGTTCCTCGGCACCGGCGATGCAGAATATAAAGCCGGATTCGAACAGGTCCTCGAGTGGAGTCATCTGCTCGACCCGGCCGACGGCACCCTGCTCGACATTGGACCCGGCGCCCGCGGCAACAACACCCTGGGGACCAACGACGGGGCCGGACACCCCTCGAATCCATCGACGGGATCCGCCTACGCACCCAATATCGCCCTCGCCGGCGACTACTACCGCGTACTCGCGGAGTTCTGGGCCGATGGTCCGGACTCGGAAACGCCGCCCGGCCAATGGTTCGTTCTGGCGAACTACGTGTCCGACCACCCCGCTCTGGTCAAGAAATTCGGCGGCGAGGGAGACGTTCTCCACCCGCTCCAATGGGATGTGACTCTGTACTTGGCGCTGGGCGGCGCCATGCACGACGCCGCGGTCTCCGCCTGGGGGGCCAAGGGATGGTACGATTACATCCGCCCGATTTCGGCGATTCGAATGCTCGCGGACCTCGGGCAGCGCACCGACCCGGGCCAACTATCGTATCATCCCGACGGTATCGAGTTGGTTGCGGGACGCGTCGAAGTCGTGACGGCGGCCAGCACCGCGCCGGGCCAGCGCCATGCGCATCTCGGCGCGGAGAACATCGGAAAAATCGCGGCGAGAGCCTGGCGCGGGCCAGACTACATCTCCGACCCTGAGACGACGACGGCCGGGGTCGGCTGGATCCTCGTCGAAGACTGGTGGCCCTACCAACGACCGACCTTCGTAACCCCGCCCTTCGCCGCATATGTCTCGGGCCATAGTACGTTCAGCCGGGCCGGAGCGCAGGTGCTCACCGCCTTCACCGGTGACGCATTCTTCCCAAGCGGCTTCGGCGAGTTCATCGCACCCGCCGATGAGTTCCTCGTTTTCGAAGACGGGCCCAGCGTCGACGTAACCCTGCAATGGGCCACCTATTTCGACGCCGCGGACGAGTGCAGTCTTTCGAGAATCTACGGCGGCATCCACCCACGTGCCGACGACATTCCTGGCCGTCTCGCGGGCGACCAAATTGGTCAGGACGCCTTCGAACAGGTCCGCCTCCTCCACGCGGCTTCGTACGAGCAGATCGAGGGAGCCATCGAGATCCGGCGCGCCAAAATCTTCACCAAGACACCGGGCTCCGGCCGAATCGACATCCGCGGGACGCTCTTTACCGGCATCAGCAGCCCCGACGACGCTCTCAATATTTTCACCGGGCTTCGCGTGAACGTGTCGGATGGACTCATGGTCGATGAGTCCTATGAATTCTCACCCGACAAGTGCAACGCTCGAGCAAACGGCGGAATCGTTTGCCTCTCGGAGGATCGCGCGACGAAGGTCACCTTCAAACCCGAACGCGACGGCGGCGAGCGCGCCTTCAAGATCGCAATGAAGAAAAGGACGCTGCCGGCCACAGTCGCCGGGCCCATCGAGCTCCTCCTGCGCGACGCCGTCGCGGAGCGAACCGGCACCGCTGCAACCTGCGTCAACAAGGTCACCAAAGTCATTTGCCGAGAGTAGTTGCCGTGCCGGATGACGCCATGGAAGCACTCGAAGAAATGGGATTGGCCAGCGTGAAAAGGGGAAGTTCTGGCGATATCTTTTAGAACGAAAAGCGACATCGTTCACGTCTGACGAAACCGCCGGCGGCGGTCCTGGGCCGAGTCGCACGGCTACCGCTTCGCATCGACTTGCACGAACAACCACAAGGCCACGGCAAGCTCCGACGGCAACTGGAGACTCGCGATCGCTTCGTCCGATCCGGGTATTCCGAACTGGCTCGACACCGGCGGGAGACACGAGGGACAGATGCTCCCCCGCTGGTGCCTCGCACCGAACAGCACGCAGAACCCCGGGTCTGAGCTCGTGCCGCTCGGCCATGCCGCCTCGCGGCCTAGTGCACCGCTACTCGCCGCGGGGGAAGTTCACGTCCTTCGTCGTCTCTTCCCACTCGTCCATCGTCGCCGTGAGGTCCGCGATCTTCTGTCGGAAGGCGCCGAGGACGTCACGGCCCAGCAGAAGATGCAGTGGTGGCTTCTCGAGTTCGGTCACCTTCAGAACCGCGGCGGCGACCTTCGCCGGATCACCCGGAAGCTTGTCGGCGAACTGCTTGATGAGCTCCTTCCGCGCGCCGACCGTCTCCGCGTAGTCCTCGATCGTTGTTGCTGTCTCCTTCATGGAGCGCGTGCCCCAATCGGTGCGGAAGGCCCCGGGCTCGATCGCGGTCACCTTGATTCCGAACGAGTCCACCTCCTTCGAGAGCGCCTCGGTTAGCGCCTCGAGCGCAAACTTCGACGAGCTGTAGTAGACGTTGGGCGGATTCGCGACGAGTCCGGTCATCGAAGACATGTTCACGATATGGCCGCGTCGTCGCGCGCGCATGCCGGGGAGCACCGCTTTGATCGTATCGACCACCCCGAAGTAGTTCGTGTCGAAGAGACGTCGGACCTCGTCGTCCTCACCCTCCTCCAGCGCGGCCATGTAGCCGTAGCCCGCATTGTTCACGAGAACGTCGATGGCGCCAAACGCATTCTCCGTCTGCTCGACCGCCGCACGGATCTGCTCACGGTCGGTCACGTCGAGGCGACACGCGATCGCTTGGTCGGAGTGGGCCGCGACGATGTCCTCGACGGCCCTCGGATTGCGCGCCGTGACCGCGACCCTGTGCCCCTTCGCGAGCGCGAGAGCTGCGATCTCCCGGCCGATCCCGGTCGAGCAGCCCGTGATGAGCCACGCCGCGCCGCTCACTGGTCGAGCTCCGGGAGGCGACGCTTGTACGCGGCCGCGCGATCGCGCCGCTGCGTCGCCCGCTCGTCGTCGGTGACCCACGGCGTCCCCGCCGGCAGCTTTTCGCGAAGCTCCGCAATCTTCATCACTTCACCCCGCGCCGAGAGGTCGTCGCGCGGCCGCTGGCTCGGGAACTCGGCCATGCGCAGCGTCAGCATTCCCTCGTGCAGCCCGCAGGTGTCCAGCCAGTTGTAAACGCCCGGGTCGTTCGGACAGAGAACGTAACTGTACGTTCCGTCGGCATTCGGCCGAGACTGCGCTTTGTTCAGGCTGCTCGTCCGGTCCACGATCTCCATCGTGGTGCCCCAAACGTTCGCGAGCGGCACGACGAAGTACGCTGCCCCACCGTCGTTCACGTGCACGACGAAGGCTTCGTCGTCTTCCAGCCGGAAGTGGCCTCCGACGTAGAACTGGTTGCGCAGCGCCCCGCCCTTGTCGGCGGAATACGCGAGGCTGAACTTGTTCGGCCTGCGTTGAACCGTCCCGCGACTCATCCCGAGCGTGAAGTTCGCGTAGTGCAACATGAACTCGGCGGTGAGCTGCGCCTGCTCCTCGAGCGTCTTCGCCGGCGTCGACGGCTCGGGGCCCAGGCGTTCAATGCGGAGCTCATTCGGTTCGTCTTTCGACCAATCGAGCATGACGTCGCGGATGTAGAACTCATGTGCCTCAGGCGCCGACTGAATATGGTTCGGTCGACCGTCCGCCGGGCTGCTGTCGACCGTGATCGTGAAGGTCCGGTCGTCGTTCACCACGACATCGTGTCCGGAGAGGACGTCGACCGAGTTCATGTTGGGGTCCCACAGCGTGAAGTAGTTCTCGGTCATCCGACGCTCCGCGACGCGGCCGTGGATGCGATACTTTTCGTCCCCCGAGATCGGAATCACGCGATAGATCGAATCGGGATTGTCGATTCCCCAGCGCGAGCCTCGGATCTGCTTCCCCTGGAGCGGATGCCCGAGCCGCGTAATACAGATCACCTTGGGCCGAAGCGGATCCTGGTTCGAAGACCAGATCGCGGCCGAGAACATGACCTCGTCGAACGCCCAATCGAAGCAGTCCCGCATCGCCGGGGACGGGTCCATCTCCTTCAGCCAATGCTCTCGGACTCGACCATAGGCCTCCTTCACGATCGGATGGTCCGCGAGCTCCATCGCGGCGAGCTCGTGAGCGTGCTGTTCCGGCGTAGCGATGGGGTGCGTGCTCATGCCTTCTCCTTGGCGGTGAGAAACCGTGCCGCGTAATCGGCGAACGCCGCGCGGATCTGGTCTTCGGTGAGGCCGAACTGTTCGGCGGTGTACCGGTGCTTCGAAAGCGTCTGCTTCGCATATTTTTCGAGCCACGTCGCCATCGCGTCGCGCGCGTCGTCGTGGAGCTCGATTCCGGTTCGATGGTAGATCCGCTGGATCTGTCCGATCGGGTCCTCAACCGCGGCGCCGAACCGAACGTCAGTGAACCGCGTCGCCCCGTCGGACATCTCGTTGCGCACGGCCATCGCGCGCCCGTTTGTCCAACTCATCCGGGCGATCCACTGCCGCCCGATCTCCGCCGGGTCCACGTCGGCGGCGTGCATGCGCCAGAGCGTCGCGTTGAGGCTCGCTCCGGAAGGAATCGTGTCTACTGGATCACGGTGCATGTGGATCACTTGCGCGTCGGGGAACGTGGCGATCAGTGTGTCGAGGTATCCGAGGTGGGCCGGAGTCTTCAACACCCATCGCCCCCGATGCTCGCCTCGTCTCTTCTTCTCCCACTGGAGAAGCTGCAGCATGCGGCGCAAGTACCGATACGCCGGAGCGAAATCCTGTGCGTCGATGTAGGCGCGGTACTCCGGCACGTCACACGACGCTTCGGGAACGTGGGAGAGAAACGCGTCGGCGAGGAACATGATCTCCTCTTCGGCCTGCCGCGCATACGACGGATGGATCGAGAAGTACTCCGCTGCGAACTCGCGCGTCATCTGCTCCCGAGAGTCCGCGTCGGCGATTCGAGGATCCACATCCGTTGGCTTCACGCCGAGCCGTGGCGCCGGCTCGAGGGATTCCCAACCCATGGTGCAGTAGTGGCGCGGGTCGCTCGCGAGAAGCCGCTGAATGAGCGTCGTCCCCGACCGCATCATCCCGACGACGACCAGCGGGGCCTCGAGGACTTCCTCGGCGATCTCGGGATAGCTCGCGAACCAGTGGTTCGCGCGGAGCCGATTCGCGAGACTCCGGACCACCGAGCCTTCGAGAATCTTCGCGCCGAGATCGTGGATCGGCGCGTCCGCGTACGCTCGCAGAAGCACGCGCAAGGGCTCGCGAAACTCCTCATCACCGAAGTCCTCGAGTCCATCGGCCGACCGCGCCCGAGCGAGGATCGCGTCTTCGTCGAAACGGCTGGAGGGGGCGTACATGGGCGACTCGAAGTTCTAACATGGCTGAGACAGTGCGCGCGAGATCGAAAACCTACTCTACACCTACGCCGAACGAACCGACGGCGGCGACCTCCAGGGAGTCGCCGACCTCTTCTGTCACGGCCGGATCCTGCCGCCGCCGGACGCGCCGCGCGAGCCCAGGTTCGAAGGGCGTGACGCGATGCTCGGCGCGACGATGAAGGCGTCGGAGGTGACCGAGACACTCGATCTGGCGCGAGCGAAAGCGGGAGTGGACGAGGTGCAGGTCGTACATCGGCCTCGACTGCTGAGCGACAACGGCTACAGCCCGTGGGAGCTCGAGCGTGCCAGCGGCCGCTTCGTCGAGCACTACAAAAATCGACGCTACCGCGAGTCACGGGACGACGTGACTCCAGCCGATGCATACCATGGGCGGCACAACGCGATCCTCACGCGCCGCGAAAAGATCAAGAAGACGAGGACGGCTCGTCGCAAGCGGCAGAACCTGCGAGCTGCGTAGGCGAGCAAGCGTGCCGGAAGTGTCTCCTATCTCATCAACCCATTTGGGTCCGACCGTCTCTGAACCCGAACAGCGAGACACCCTGGGCCGCACGGGGAGACGTCCGGTGTGCCGGCTCTTCATCTCTCATACGGCCCTTCAGATCCGCACGAGCGAATTGACGATCGCACCGAGGGCGAGCCCAATACGGACCCGCGAGACATCCACCACCGCAGCACCGGCCCAGGGCGATCCCCTCGATCCACCTAGGCGCCGACCAACACCGCGAGTCCGTAAAACAGCCCAGCGCCCGTGCATACGAAGATCGGCTTCGCGAAGAGGAGCACCGCGACGGCTCTGTCCCGAAAAATCGACTTCGCTCGCAGTTTCACCGTGGCGGCTACCCGTCGGCCGGGGCAAATAGGCCGTTCATGTTTCCTTCAACCGCCGGCCGCATCAAGACGGGCTGGAGACCTGCGGAGCCCGCCCCCTTTTTCGGATCTCGGCTCGCCTGAGGACGCGCAAAGGCAAGCAATTCCGGTCAGGGCCCTTTGGCGCGGAAGAGCCCGGCCTGATTCTTCACCGCCTCCGTGAAGACGCTTTGCCAACAGGTGGTCGTTACGCCGTCGTCGATGACGTATTGCACCGTCACCGGCAGTGACAGCGGTGGCTCGGGGATCGTGAAGTTGGGTCCGCTCGCCTTCACCTGGAGATTCGCTTTGCCCGCGTCCCCCGCCTTGAGCTTGACCAGGGTCACGCCATCGGGGGTCGCGTCGCGGTCCTTGTACTTGAAGCCCTTGGTCCCCGCCGTCTTCCAGCAGGGCTTGCCGCCGCACGTGCCCATCGGGGGCATCTCCGCCTCGACGAGCGGCTGGGATCCGCCGGACCCGTCATAGACGCAAACCCGATAGCTAGCCACGTCCTGGTTCACCGGATCGGCGAACTCGCCGACGAGCGTCTCATCCGCCTTGTTCAGCTTCCACGCGAGGGTGTCCTTCGTCGGGACGCCCGTGTCTCGGATCTGCAACCGCGACTTGCCTGCCTCTCCAGATCGACAGCCAGTCGCCGGCGTCAGGCCACACAGGGGAGTTGGAGTTGGAGTTGGAGTTGGAGTTGGAGTTGGGGTCGGAGTCGGAGTCGGAGTCGGAGTCGGAGTCGGAGTTGGAGTTGGAGTTGGAGTTGGAGTTGGAGTCGGAGTCGGAGTTGGAGTTGGAGTCGGAGTCGGAGTCGGAGTCGGAGTCGGAGTTGGGGTCGGCGTCGGGGACGGTGTCGACGTAGGCGCCGGGGTCGGGGTCGGAGTCGGAGTCGGAGTCGGAGTCTGAGTCGGGGTCGGCGTCGTCGTCGGCGTCGGCGTCGGGGTCGGCGTCGGCGTCGGGGTCGGGGTCGGCGTCGGGGTCGGGGTCGGGGTCGGCGTCGGCGTCGGGCACGGCGCGTAGCCGGTCAGATCGCTCTCTTGGAAGTCCCCCGGCTCGCCATTGCCCTCGGACAGGCCCGCGATACCGTCCGTTGCCTCGATCGAGAGATACGTCACGCGGATCGTACCGTCAAAGAACATCTCCAGCTGGAAGCTGTTCTGGTTAGACGCTGCGAACTCCGACACGTCCTCCCAGGTGACCACGAGCCGATCCACCAGCTGCTCAGACGAGACGGTGCCACCGGCCGAAGGATCCAAGTCATCGAAGACCATCGAGATGCGGGGCGTCAAGAAGTGGTCGAACAACGACTCGAAGAAATCGGTGTCCCCCGAGCCGAACGTGACAAAGCCGTTGCTCCCCACGAAGGCCGATCCGTAGCTGGTGCCGTACAGAGACACCGTCTCGCCGCCAGTGAGCGTGACCTCGATGAAGTCGTCGTCGGCGAGCGCCAGCGGTGTGCCGCCGCTCGGATCGACTTCGAACGCCACCGCCGTCTCCCGGCACGCGCTGTAGAAGTTCCCCGATCCGTCGGGCGTGAGGGTGAGCTGCTGGTTGTCGAGGTCGTTGTCACCCGAGTTGAACTCCTCGGTGAAGTAGTCCGCCTGGTCGAGCGTAGCGAAGGAGTAGCAAGCGCCGCCGTTGTCGTCGGTGGCGGCGTTCTGCGCCCCGTCCGTCGCGTCAGCGGCATAGAAGTACGTCGTCGCCGGCGTGAGGCCTGTGAGCCCGGCCGAGTGTGAAGTTCCGGCGCCGCCCGCCGGCGTCGTGGTCGTCAGGCTCCCGCAGGACGTGCCGTAGCGGACCTGACCGTTGGCCGTCTCGTCGGTGTCGAACGTCACCGTGGCCGTGGTGGCCCCAATCCCGCTCGCCTGGATGGCGGAGAGCACCGGAGGCGTGCATTCGACCGTCGCGTTGTCCTGCACCGTCGCCGGGCTTCCCGCCCCGTCGTCGGCGTCGTCGTAGGTGGCGGTGATGGTTTCGCCCTCGAGCACCTGCAGTGTCCCATCCTCGGTCGAGACCACGCCGGTCGCCGTGGGGATCGAGCCCGTGAAGACGCCCGTGACGGCACCCGTCTCCGTGAGCGTTACTGTCTGGCTGTCGCCGCCGGTGGTCGTCACGGTGACCGGGGTCGTGCCCGCACCGGCGAGATCGGAGTCGGTGACCGTGATCACGGCCGTGTCGGCGCAGTTGTACGCGGCGCGGTCGAGCGCAATCGAGCCGGCGGAGACCGACGTCGAGAAGTTGTACGCGACGATCGCGAAGTCCTGGTCCGTGGTGTCCGCATTCCCTGGCAGGCCGTCACCGGCGATCGTTAGGGCGTCGATCGTGATGCCCATGAGTCCGCTCTGTCCGGCCGGCAGGAACACCGCCTCGGCGTTGTTCCGGATGTCGGCAACGCCCCCCGTCTGCGATACTCCAAGGGTGAAGTTGTTCCCGAGATAGATGCTGCCACCGACGGCGATCTTCAGGTTCAGATCGTTCACGAACGCGTTTCCAAACGTCGAGCCGGGAGCATCCGTCCAGACCAGCGCCACACGAACGGGCTCGCTCGGGTCGACTACCTGGCCATCGATCTGGAGGGTCTCGCCGGAGCTGCCGAACACGGTCGTCTGATCGACGAGGTGGCGCGGAGCGGTGGTATCGAAGGCGATCCCCATGTCCGCCATCCCGAAGCCCTGGTTGTCGCCCGGGAGGTTCTCGCCCGCGCCACTGCCCGTGAGGTGCCGTCCGGCGTGGATCACATAGGCGCGCAGCAGCGCCGGGCTCGGCGGCCCCAGCGAGTACACGCGGCCCAGGAACTCCGTGATGAGCGAGGTGTACCCGGCCACCCCGGGAGTCGAGTGGCTGGTGCCCGAGGACCACGTGTAGATCGTTCCCGACGGGAACAGCGCGTCGGTTCCCGGCGCAGTAAAGTCGTTGCTGGCGGCGCCGCAGACGCCCGAACCATTGAAGCTTGCGAGTGGCTGCGAAGCGTTCCCCTGAATGAACGTGCCCGGAGCGACGATCTCGGGCTTCGCGCGGCCGTCGGACGTCGGGCCGCGGCTCGAGAAGTCGGCCATGTCGCGCGCGTCGTCGCCGTCGGCGACGTTGGAGCCGCAGCCGTCGCCGTTCACGGCGTCGGGGTTCGAGGTCTCGCTCGCCCCCACTGTGAGCACGTTCTTCGCGGTGCCGGGTGACCCGACCGACCCGAGGCCCGGGCCGGCGTTGCCGGCCGCAAACACGAACAGCATCTCCTGGTTGCCGCCCGTAGTCGAGGAGGCGTCACGCGTGAGACCGTCGTATGTCTGCGAGTCTGTGTTGTAGTCGCCAAACACGTCCGCGCCCCAGGAGTTCGTACTGATCTCCGCGCCCCTGGAATGATAGTCGTCGACCATCGTCGTGTCGCCGAAGCCGACGTCGAACCCCGGCGCAAAGATACGCACGTTGGCAAACGGACCGTAGGGCGAGATGCCGAGCGAGTAGTTGAACCCGGACGCATCCTCGACCGAAGCGCCCGGGTCGCTGTTGTAGCCGCCGACGATCGACGCGTTGATGTGTCCGTGGCCGTCGGGACCCTCCGGGCCCGAGGCGCTCGACCCAGGCGGGATCACCGCGAAGGTGAGGCGGTCCGGGTTGCCGGTGTTATTGAACTCGTAGAACTCCGTGGTATCCGGCGTCGCCGTACCATTGTCGACGCCATCGTCCACGACGACGACGACCGGAAAATCGGCCATCGTCGTCGGGAACCCACCCGCGGCGAGCCAGGCCAGGTAGCCGGGGCCACTCGGGGTCTGTAATGCCGCGTCCAGGTTCGCGGCCATAATCTGGCCCTGCCGCTCGCCGTACAGCTTGGGTCGCACGTACGGCTCGACGTTGACGACCGAGTCCAGGGCGGCAATCGCAAGAAGGCTTGTGCCCGGGACGGCGACTCGAAGGTTCAGATACGCGCCGCCGGGCGCGCTCTCGACGTCGCGGATCACTTCAGTGGCCAGCGCCAGCACCTTGTCCAGATCGGCGGCGGCGCCCGGGCCGTGGTCGAAGACCTGCACCGTCACCGCGACAGGGGCCGCATCGCCTACGCGCGCATCAAGTCGAGGAGAGAACGCGTCCGCCGGCTCGTAGTCGGCCGCGTACTGAAGCGGATGGCCGGCCAGCGCCCGCGTTCGGAGCTTCGCCGCCGCCGGGGCGTCGGTCCACACGACGTAGGCGTTCTGGGGAACGTATTGGACGACCCGAGCCCCGCTGGCACGAATGACTTCGAGGTCTGCGTCCGTCGGAGGCGCGTCGAACTGGATGACTTGCAGCCGCCGGTCGGCCGCCGGCGCCGGCAGGCGGTCACTCGTGTCCCGCCGTCCGCGGCGCAGACCGATTCGGTCGAAGTCTGGCCGCAACGTGATGCCGGGCACCGCTGCGACTCGGGCCTCGGTGGTCGGAACGGAATACACCAGGAAGCTGCCGCGGTCGGCGACCAGTATGCCGCCGCGCGCTTCGACGGTCGCAATCGCCTCTGCGTTACGAGCATCGACGGTGGCCTTCACGGTGTCGCCGGCGCTTGCGGCGGACGCCACGACCAGGAGTGTCGCAAGCCAGACGACCTGAGCGGAGACGCGAGGGGTAGGTTTCTGGATGGCCAATGTGAAGCCCCTTTCTATTCTCGAAGCCGGCCGTGTGTCAGCCATAGTTAGGCTTACGTATACGTTGGTTCAGTTTCCCGGGAAGCCTCTAGTGCCGAATATGTCATCGCGGCACCCGCAAGACCAGCGGTTCGTGGATACCGTTCTGGACGTTGATGTGATTGGTGATGGTGATGTGGAACAGGAGAAAGCCCCATCCCGTACTGGTCACGTTCACGTTGACATCCGCTCCGGGGACGAAGTCCCCCCAGGGTGGTACGACCCCGAACTGCTGGTAGTAGTTCACATGGTAGGCGGTGCCTGGCGGTATTCGAGTCTCCGAGCCGAGGTCTAGGTCGGAGTCGTTCTCGATGCCATCGATGTAGGCCGTATAAAGAAGATCGAAGGTCCCGATACTCGCCTTGTTGGTCTCGAGCCGATCGGCCAGATCGAAAATCGACCCGCCACCGTGACTGAAGCCGTAAGAGGGCAACCGAAGTCACGCCCCGGTTCTGAACCGCATCGACGATCTCGTCGTACACCGGCCCCGAGCCGTCATTCTCGACGTACATGTGCGAGTCGTAGGCTTCCTGGTGAAGAGCGACCGCGATCACCGAGATGCCTTCGTTCGGGCCGAAGGGCGGGTCCGTCGGGAATTGGAACTCGCCGTGGAGCCCGATCACGATGCTCGTGAATGCAAAGAACTGCACACGATCCGACGAGAGCACGGGACCACTCGGCGCGACCCGCGCTTCGAGCTCGAGGAACGCAGAGCCGCCGTTGGGGTTCTCGATCCATACCTTCTCGGTGAGGCTCGCGAGGGCAAGGACGGCCTCGTCGTTCTCATCCAGAATCGGCGTATTCTTGGTGGAATCAGTCCAGACCTTGATGTTGCCATTGGTGCGCCGAAGCACATACTCGACTCCGGCCGCGGGCGGTACTCGGTTGACGGTCAGCTCGACCTCAATGAGTGTAGGAATTACAGACCTCTTAGGACAATCGGGTGTATGAGTTTCACCCCTAAGCCTAGAGGAGGTCGCTCCTGTCCAATGAGGAGCGGGAGATTCGCCGCAAGCTGCGGGTCCTCGAGCACGCAGACCAGAGTGGAAACATCC